>VXWP01000099.1 GCA_009835325.1 Gemmatimonadota bacterium
CACAATACGGCTTGACAGTACCCCGCATTCCCCTACATTCCCCTGTACCCCACATAAAGCGGCTTCTGGCGCTTTATGTCGTGGCAGTAACCTCAATCTAATCGTACGCGTTCCGGAACCGAAGCGACCAACCAACGTCCATTGGTACAGGTCGTCGTGTCTCTCCAGCGTTTCCAGCGTTGCCGATAGCGGAATGCCCGCCCATGTCTCAGATTACCTCTAAACAGGATGCGGAACGATCACCGGATGAGGAGGCGACAGAGGTCACCGCGGCAACCCGGAAGACGGACGCCACGGCAGCTGCTCCGAGGCCGCCGGTCCGAAAGCGTCCGTTGACTTACGTGTTTACCGGGGGCGGTACGGGCGGCCACGTCTATCCCGGGCTGGCCATCGCCGACGAGGTGCGGGCACGGAACCCTGAAGCACGCATCGTGTACGTCGGCGCGCGGGGCAGAATGGAAGCCTCCCTCGTGCCGAAGCGGGGCTATCCGATCCACCTGGTCTATGCCCGCGGACTGCCGTCGGGCAGGCAGCCGCTCGCACTCCTGCGCTTCGCGTTAAGCACCGGATTCGGCGTCCTCCAGAGCCTGTTCCACCTGACAAGACACAGGCCCCGCATGATCGTCGCCACGGGCGGCTACGCCAGCAGCCCGGTCCTCCTGGCCCACTGGATCCTCAAATCGCTGCGTCTCTCCGGCGCTCGCCGGTGTTTCGTCCACGAGCAGAACGTCGTGCCAGGTAAGGTCAACCGGCTGGCCGGCCGCATCGCGGACCGTATCGGGGTTTCCTTCGAAGCGTCGCTCCGGTATTTTCCACCGGGAAAGACGACATGGGCGGGCTACCCGGTGCGGCGGGAGATCGGCGCCGTGTCCCGGGACGCCGCGCGGACCTCGCAGGGCCTGCCGGCTGACGCCAGGGTCGTATTCGCCTTCGGCGCTTCGTCGGGCGCCCGATCCATCAACCGGGCCGTGGTCGACGCACTGCCCCGGCTGCTTGCCCGGCCGGACATCCACGTCATCCACGTCATCGGCCAGACACGAAGTCCGGATTATGACGCCGAGGGGGACACCCGGAACCGCCTGGAAAGGCTCGACCTCGCCGATGAACACCTGTCGAGATACCACCAGTCGGATTACTCCCACGAAATCGAAAAACTCTACGCCGCCAGCGACCTGGTCATCGGAAGGGCCAGCGCCGGAGTCGTCACCGAGATCGGCATCTGCGGGATCCCCTCCATCCTGGTGCCGCTGCCCTACGCGCCCGGCGACCACCAGGCCGTGAACGCCAGGACGCTCGAATCGAGCGGCGCGGCCCGCGTCGTGTACGAATCGATTTCCGTGGAGGACGGCCAGACCATCGGCGTGGTCGACGGGGAGCGCCTGGCCCGCCTGGTTCTCGATATCCTGGACGATCCGGCCGGCCACGCTGCCATGAGTCGACGGGCCCGCGAGACCTTCGACCGAAACGGGCTGGACCGGATCGTCGATCAGTTGGACCAGATGCTGGAGGAACGCCTGGACCACCCGGACCACCCGGACCACCCGGTCCGGCCTGCGGACCACGCAAGTTCCAACGGGAGACACGATGAACAAGGCGGGACGGCCGAATCGGGCGAGACGGCCAAACCTCGCGCGACCGGACATGCCGACCCGGGCGGCCAGGACGGCCCAGGCTGTCCGCCGGCATCCGCGCTCTCCCCCTTTTCGCTGGTCCGGCGTTTCGCGGAAGGGCGCGACGAGCGGTTCATCGAATCCGTTGGCGAGGACTACCTGAAGTACCGGGTCGACGGATTCCTCAAGAACGAGCGGTGGCCCATCCGGAACGAGGGCGTAAAGCTGGCCGGCCTGCTCGACTACCGCGACCGCCTGCCCTTCCTCCTCGCGCTGCTGCGCGACCGCACGCCGGCCCCCCTCTTCCAGCGCCTCCTCGGCGGCGACTACCGGCAGGTCGGCTTCATCCGCCGCAACGCCGTGACGGCGATCGGCAGGCTCGGCGTGTACGATGCACCGGTGCGCGCCGTGCTGCTGGACCTGCTGGCGGACCCTTATTACGAAGTGCGGTCCGCCGCGGCGCTGGCCTTTGCCGACCTCGGCCACGGTTCGGAATGGGCGGGCGCTGACGGGGATGACGGGGAAAGGGACGACGAGGTATTGAACGGATTACGCGGCCTTTTGCGGGAATCGTCTTTCGAGATCCGGTCTGCCGCCATACGCGCCCTGGGCAGGATGGGCGACGGGGCCGTCACGGAATGGCTCAGGCCGTTCTACCAGGACCCGAACGGGAAGGTGCGCCAGGCCGTCATCGATGCCCTGGCCGACCTGGTCGGGCGGAAGATGATCGTCGACCTGGACGGACTGCGCGAAGAACTCGACGATATCCTGGTCACGTCGAACCACTTCGAACCGGACTTTCCAATCAAGCGTACGATGAACCGGCTGATCGGCATGATTCGAAACCAGCAGGAAACCCCGTGAGCGCCCCATGATCTATCACCTCGTCACCTATCTCTTCGATACCGTCGATGCGCTCTCGTTTCTGCGCCTCTTTCAGTACCTGAGCTTCCGCGCGATCTGCGCAGCGCTGACCGGGTTCGGCGTCACGCTGCTCTTCGGCCAGCGTATCATCCGCCTGCTGTACGTGAACCACGTGCGGGACAATCCCAGGGCGCACGGTGCGATATCCTCCGCCTCGAAGGCCGGCACGCCACTCATGGGCGGCCTGCTGATCGTCGCCGCCATCTTCGCCAGCGTGTTACTGTGGAGCGACCTTTTCAACCGCTTCACCCTGGTATTTCTGTGCGCCCTGATCTGGTTCTCCCTGTTCGGATTCATCGACGACTACCGGAAGATCAGGCACCGGGACAGCGACCGCGGCCTGTCCCAGGCCACCAAGCTCTTCTTCCAGGCGGTCTTCGGCCTGGGATTCGGCCTGGTCTTCCTGCTGCCCGGCCTGTCGCCCGTTTCGGCCGAAATCGCTTCCGAACTCTATCTCCCCTTCGTCAAGGACCCCGTCCTCGACCTGGGCTGGTGGTACCTGCCCTTCATCGCCTTCGTCATCGTGGCCATCGCCAACGCGGTGAATTTCGCAGACGGCCTGGACGGACTGTCCATCGTGCCGGTCTCGTTCACGGTGGTCGTGTACGGGGTGTTCGCCTACGTCATCGGAAACGCCATCTATTCTGGATACCTGCAGTTCACCTTCCTTCCGGGCAGCGGCGAGCTGACGGTGATCTGCGCGGGAGTCTTCGGCGCCTGCATGGGGTTTCTCTGGTACAACGCCTATCCCGCCCAGGTCTTCATGGGCGACGTGGGCGCCCTGCCGCTGGGCGGCATCGTTGGCACCCTGGCTGTCCTGCTCAAGCAGGAGTTCCTCTTCGTCATCACCGGCGGCATCTTCGTGGCCATGGCCTTCTCGGTCCTGGTCCAGGAGAAGATCGGGATCAAGTGGCTCGGCCGGCGCATCTTCTACATGGCGCCGCTCCACCACGCCTTCCAGTACCGGGGCCTCGCCGAGACCAAGGTCGTGATCCGGTTCTGGATCATCGCGGGTATCCTGGCGATCATCGGCCTGTCGACCCTGAAGATCCGGTAGGCGTCGGTCCACGAGATCCGGCAGGCGTTGGACCCCAGGCTCGGTAGTCGCGGCGGAAAGGCGCGAGGATCGTGCGCGACGGCCAGGCGACGGCCAGGCGACGGCCAGGCGACGGGCAGGCGGCGGACGGGCGACAAACGGGTGACGAACCATTAAAAGGACGGCAACCTCAAGTGATCGGCATACAGTACACCAAATGGATACCGCGGGTCGATGACGCCGAGGACCGCCTCGAACAGCTCCTGGGCCTGCTGAGCCAGATCCTCATCCACACGAGCGGCGACGTGGAAGAAGCCCTGAAGTGGATGCGCTATATCGACCAGCGGCAGGGCATCTTCGACGATGAGATGTCCTACGAGATCTTCGTTAAGGAGCTCGAGAAGCGGGGCTACGTGAAGCAGGACGACAACGCCTTCTCCCTCACCGAAAAGGGCGGGCGGCGCATCCGGGAGGACTCGCTCCGGTTCGTCTACAGCAACCTCAAGAAGGGGCTGAGCGGCGGACACGAGACGCCCTTCGAAGGGGAAGGCGCGGAGCGACTGAGCGAGACGCGGCCCTACCGGTACGGCGACCAGGCATCGAACGTCGATTTCACCTCCACCATCGGCAACGCGATCCGCCGGTCCGGGTTCGACCTGGACCTGCACGAGGACGACTTCGAAGTCTACGAAGTCGAGCACACCACGTCCTGCGCCACGGTCATGCTCCTGGACATCAGCCACAGCATGATCCTGTACGGCGAAGACCGCATTTCCCCGGCCAAGCGCGTGGCCATGGCCCTGGCGGAACTCATCATCCGCAAGTATCCGAAGGACGAACTCCACCTGGTCCTGTTCGGCGACGACGCGAAGCAGGTGAAGATCGAGGACCTGCCCTTCGTTTCGGTCGGCCCCTACCACACGAACACCAAGGCCGGCCTGCTCATGGCCAGGAACATCCTGCGGCGGACCCGAAACGTCAACAAGCAGATCTTCATGATCACCGACGGCAAGCCCTCGGCCATCTATGACCGGAACGGCCGCCTTTACCTGAATTCCTTCGGGCTGGACCCCCGGATCGTGAACCGGACCCTGGACGAGGCCATGACCTGCCGCCGCGAGAAGATCACCATCAGCACCTTCATGGTCACCCAGGATCCCTACCTGGTCGGTTTCGTCGAGAAACTCACGGAGATGAACCACGGCCGGGCCTACTATTCTTCCCTCGACAGCCTGGGTGAATACATCCTCGTGGACTACGTGAAGAACCGCCGCCGCCGGGTGAACTGAGGGCGGAGCAACGCTACTCCTCTATATCGTTTAACGCAGAAAAGCCCCGTACCTGCAACGGGGCTTTCCTTTTCTTGGAACCGATCGCCCTTTTCAGTGGCCAGTGGCTCCTACTCAGGGCGAACGGGAAGGCGTAACGAAATGACCGAGACAAATGCAGGGCGGATCTACAAAGATGTTGCTTGCCCTGTCGGGATAACTTCCGGGGGTCACTCGAAACGTGGTCCGATGGGGGTGCCCGGGAGGGTACCCCCATCTCTCCACAGGACTCTGTCAGCGCCCTGTCTACGGGACCCGGATTATCCCGAGGTTATTGCGTCGGATCAGGCTTGATTACTGTATTGATCCTGACCTTTACATCTCTCGCACCTAACGACTTTAGCGTTATAGTGTGCATGGTTGATCCAGCTTTGAGGTTGCCGTCGGTGGTTTCGGACGGCGCAGTAATCGTAAATGAGACTGTACCATCGGCAGCTGTCGTTGAGTTACCGCCGCCGGTAACAGCGATAGTGGGAACCAAAGCCCCCGCTGTACCGCCTACAGTTGCCGTCAGTGCCTTTCCACTTAGCGGGTCGCCCTCGTCATCTTCGAGGACTGCTTCCAGCGTTATAGTCGCTGGATCCCATCCTGCTGCCACACCTGCCGTACCTTTTGTGATCTCAAAAGTGTCAGTCGCCAACAGATAAGTGATAGCGCGGTTATGAGTGGGCCCGGAGACCACGACATCAAAACTGGCCTCTTTCCCCTCGTACATCGCGGTTACCGTGGCGGTGCCGGCGGACTTAGCCGTAATCTTAGCATACCGCTTATTGGGATTATCTTCCTTCAGCGGCTCAACCTTGGCGGCTCCGCCTTCTACGCTCCATTTGACATCACTGCCCGCCCGATATCCCACATCCGGGATGGCTTGTAGCATGGCAGCCACGACATCGCCCGGAAAATACGAGTCAGCAGCTTCAAACGCATCCTCTGCGCCTTTTGCCATCAAAGTGACCCCACCTACTTTAGCCGTCACTTCGATCTTCAGCTCGGCCGCTACGTGGTGGTCTTTCGCGGTAACCGTGACCGTGGTCTTTCCAGCCACTTCAGCCGAGATCATGTTTGACATGGTATCATCACTGGGATCGTCGTCTACCGTATCGGCATCCGTCCCTACTTCCCAGGCAAACATGACATCTTCGATTACGGTACCGTTTTGACTGCGGGCAACTGCGTGAACTTCCAGCACCTCCTCCTTCCGGAGGACTTTCATTGCCGCATCGGCGCCGATCCCATACGACATATAGTCATCATCGTCCGGATCATCACCAAAAGCTAAGGCAATATGATGAACACCGGCCGAACCTTTTCCGGGATCACCAGCGGGACCCTGCGGACCTCGCGGACCTTCGGGACCAGCCGGACCAGCCGGACCAGTCTCACCCGGAGCACCATCAGCACCCGCCGGACCAGCCGGACCAGTCTCACCCGGAGCACCATCAGCACCCGCCGGACCAGCCGGACCAGTCTCACCCGGAGCACCATCAGCACCCGCCGGACCAG
>VXWP01000100.1 GCA_009835325.1 Gemmatimonadota bacterium
CATGTCGATCACCTCGACGCTCGGATCCAGCGATTCGTTGGCAAGCAGGGTCAACCCGGCGGCGGAGGACAACTGATCCCGCAGATCGCGGCAGGTGGCGCAGGGACAGGCCTTACGAAGATCGGCCAGGGCGTACTTTCTTGCGCTGCCGTCGTTCCAGAATACGGTCAGTTCGCCCTTTTCCGGGTGATCGAGGGCAACGTGTTCGGGCGAGGGCGGTGCGGTGGACATGACGGCTTTGTCACTCCGACCCTTCGGCGGGCTGTGTGGTGGCGGGCTGTGTGGTGGCGCCCGGAACTCCGGTTGTCTCGGACGCGCCGGACGACTCGGACGCGCCGGGACCAGGCTGCCCGGTTCGCTCACGTACCATCTCGGGAGACACCGGGTCGGGCGACGTGAATATACGATCGTCCACGTACTCGAGCACGGCCAGGCCTTCGTGGGACCGCTTCTGGCCGTCCATGCGCTCGCGTTCCGCGGACAACAGGATGTCGCCGTGCCTGCGCCAGTCGTTCCACTTCCATTCGCCCCGGCTTCGCTCGTCCTGGCCCTCCCGCAACTGCAGGAGATAGACCCATTTGTCCATGAGGCGGGTCTCCCGGTTGATATAGGCCCAGTACTCGTCGCCCGGTGTATTCCCCACTTCATTGAAACTGAGATGCAGCTTGTCGTAGACGGTGCCGTCGACGACTTCCTCGCCATCGTAGGCCAGGCCAACACCCGGGTCCTGCAGCTTGTAGGGCATCAGCAGCCAGTAGGTGTCGTTTATCCATGCGCCCCGGGCACGCTCCAGGGACCGGTCTCGTTCCTCGGTGTCCGAAACTTCCGAGCCGTCAACGAACGCGCTCCCTTCCCCCGTGTGCAGATTCATCAGGATCACGTGGGACTGCCCGCTTTCCCGGTCGGTCCAGGAAAGGCGGTGCCGACCGTCATGCTTGTCCCAGTAGTGGGTGCGGAACCCGAAGAACGAAAACCGGATGTATCGGGTGGCGTTCCAGTTATCCCGCCCCCCCATGGCCTCCATCACCTCTTCCGCGATGACCTGGGCCTGATCGGGGTCCGCGTCCGTGGATTCCGGCTCCGATTCCGGTCCGGCGCAGCCGGGAATCCAGGTTAGAAACAGGGGGATCATCAGCATGGTCGTAAACCGGGACGGTGTCCGCCGCGGATTCCATCGCGGAACCCGCCGCGGGATTCGCCGCGTTGTCAGGAAAGGGATACCCATGTCTGCTGTTCCTCCGAGGTGGTTATGGCGTCGGCGACCTGTTGCACGCAGTACCCTTCGTGAAAACTCGGATCGGCTTCGACGCCGGACCGGATCGCTTCGACGAAGTGCCGCTGCGGAGACAGCGCGCCTTGCTGGGACGGTACGGACAGCGGCAGCAGGTTGCCCCGCAGCCCCTGGCCGCCCTTCAGGCTGGCCTGCATGGTGTCCCGTACGAACTGGAAATGCAGCGCGCCGTCGCTCCCGTGGATGTCGATGTGAATGAAGTCCGTGTACAGTGCGCAACGGCTTACGTGGAACACGGCCTGGACCCCGCCCTGCATCTGGGCGATGAAGGCGCAGGCGTCTTCGAGCTCGGATTCCCGCATGGCGGAGGAGTCCGGCGCGCGGCGTTCGGGGATGAGCGTGTGCATCATCGCGCACACCCGTTCGAACTCACCTGCCCACCACCGCGTCATGTCGATCAGGTGCACGCCGAGGTCGCCCATGGCGCCGAGTCCCGCCTCCAGGCGCCGCTCCCGCCAGCTGTGCGCTTTCCGGGGACTCGCCCGGTAACCCATCATGTAGCGGGCGTTCAGGTGGTAGACCCTTCCTATGTACCCTTCTTCGAGCAGGGATTTCATGCGAAAGGCCGGACCATTGAACCGCCAGCCGAAGTTGGTCATGTGGACCTTGCCGCTCCCGCGGGCGCTTTCGAGCATGTCTTTCGCTTCTTCGGCGTTCAGTCCGAGCGGCTTCTCGCACAGCACGTGCTTGCCGGCTTCCAGGGCCTCCATGACCATCTGCCGGTGCAGGTTCACCGGCGTGCAGATGCTCACCGCGTCGATGTCTTCGCTATCCAGCACCGCGCGATAATCCGTGTGGGTCTCGGCGATCCCGTAGTCCTTCGCCACGCGCTGGGCGGTCGCCGCCGTCCGGCTGCAGACGGTCTCGACCACCACGCCGGGGCAGGCCTGGTAGCCGCGGACGTGGTACTGGCCGAATCCAAGCCCGATCACCCCCACGCGCAACGGGTCGGATGCCATGTAGGTTTCCTTTGCGTTCTATCCCTGCCCGGATGCAATGAAACGTCACTGAATCCTACGGGCGGAGGGGGTTCTTGTCAAGCAGATTGGGGGCTGGATCCGGTCCGGGTTCGGCGCTATCCGGTCCGTTCCGCGACGATGACCAACTGGTTCGTATCCCAGTCGTACGGCCTGAAATCGAGCCCGCCGTGGACCGCCCCGATCGTCATGCCCGCGGCGGCCAGGAGCAGGTCCAGTTCGGTCACCGTGTAGATCCGTATGGATGACGCGTACGTCCGCTTTTCGGCGCCGTTGAGCACGGTCGATTGCGTATGGACACGGTTGGCCACGGGATCGAACTCGCGCTCTTCGAGCAGGATGCGGCCGTCCCGCCGATGGACTTCCTGGGCGGCGAACCGGCGGACCAGGTAGTCGCGGTTGACGAGCTGGCACACGAGCCGCCCGCCGGGCCGCAGTGCCTCGGAGACCGATTTCAATACCCTGAAATTCTCGTCTTCCTCTTCGAAGTAACCCAGGGTGTTGAACAGGCTGATGACCGTGTCGAACCGTCCGGAAAAAGGCAGGAAGCGCATATCGCCCCTTACCCAGGTCCCCGCGGGATCCCGCTCGCGGGCGCGTTTCAGCAACGGGGGAGACAGGTCGTATCCCACGACCCGGTATCCGCGTTTTCTCAGCGGCGTGCTCACGCGGCCGTAACCGCAGCCGAGGTCCAGGACCCCGCTCCCGTCCGGACGCCCGATCAGGCGTGCGAGGCCATCCACTTCGAGGTCCGTGTCCTCGTGGTGGTCGAAATGGTAGTAGTCTTCGCCGAAGTATTCGACGTACCAGGGATTGGTCATGATGATCGCTCCGGCCGCCTGTGCGCTGTCGGCAAAGCAGGGCCGGCCGCCTGCCGCATCGAGGGACATATGGTCGAAATCCAGGACCGAACGCCTCAGATTAACCCCCGCCGTCACGTATTTCAAGCATCTTTTCCGGGATCAACCGGCTGCCGTGAAAATACCTTGATTTCTAAACACCCGTATAGCAACTTCCGGTTGCTGTGCCGGCGCGAGACGACCCGATTTTCAAACCCCCGGAACCCGACCTTCTTCCCATGGCCGGAACGACCATACAAATCAAAGGGGCCCGCGTTCACAACCTGAAGAACGTGAACCTGGACCTTCCTAAAGACGCGCTGATCTGCTTTACCGGCGTATCCGGTTCCGGCAAGTCCTCGCTGGCCTTCGACACCCTATACGCCGAGGGCCAGCGGCGGTACGTCGAATCGCTCTCCGCCTACGCGAGGCAGTTCCTCGGCCAGATGCAGAAACCGGACGTCGACCGGATCACGGGTCTGGCACCCGCCATTTCCATCGAACAGAAAGCCGCCGGGCTGAATCCCCGGTCCACCGTCGGGACGATCACGGAGATCTACGATTTCCTGCGCGTGCTCTACGCCCGGGTGGGGGTGCCGCACTGCACGAAGTGCGGGGAACGGATCGGGGCGCAGACCCTCGAACAGATCGTCGCCCGGATCCTGGCGCTTCCGGAAGGAACGCGGATGCTCGTGATGGCGCCGGTGATCCAGGGGCGCCGCGGCGAGTACCGGGACCTGTTCGAGGACCTGCGCCGGCAGGGGTACCTGCGTGCACGGGTGAACGGCGAGGTCGTCAACCTCTCCGAGGATCCCGATCTCGACCGCAACATGCGGCACACGATCGAAGTGGTGACGGACCGGCTCGTCATGCGGGACGACATCCGCACCCGGCTGGTCGAAGCCGTCGAAGGCGCACTGCACCTGGGACAGGGTACCGTCATGGTCCAGGTGGAGGAAGACGGCCGGACCTCCGACCTGCTCTTCAGCACCCGGTACGCCTGCACAAAGTGCGATCTGAGTTACGAAGAACCGACGCCGCAGCTGTTCTCCTTCAACAGTCCGCAGGGCATGTGCGCCAACTGCCACGGCCTGGGCACCATGATGCGGATCGAACCCCGGCTCATCGTGCCCGATCCTTCGAAGTCCATCAACGAAGGCGCGATCGAACCCCTCGGAACGATCGCCAATCTCTGGAAACGGCACTTCTACGAAGGGATCGCCCAGCACGTGGGATTCAGCCTGGACACGCCGTGGGAGCGACTGACCGAAGAGGCGCGGCGGGTGGTGCTGTACGGACTGGGCTACAAGCGCATCACCTTTACGTTCCGCAACGGAAAGGGCGGCGAGTGGTCGCACAAGGACCGGTTCAACGGGGTCGTGAACGATCTGGAAAAGCGGTACCATACACTCAAGTCCCAGCGGCACAAGGCCGAACTCGAACGGTACATGGCTATCGGGGAGTGTGACCTCTGCCACGGCGAACGCCTTAAACCCGAAGCGCTGTCCGTCACCCTGGGCGGCCTCTCCATCGCCGCGCTGTGCCGCCTTCCCATCCTCGACATCCGCGCGTTCTTCGAGAAACTGTCCCTGTCGGACGCCGAACGCCAGATCGGCGACGAAGCGCTCAAGGAGATCGTCGCACGGCTCGACTTCCTGCTCAACGTGGGTCTCGAATACCTGACGCTGGAACGTACGGCGCCGACGCTTTCCGGCGGGGAGGCGCAGCGCATACGGCTCGCCAGCCAGATCGGCCGCGGGCTCGTCGGCGTGATGTACGTGCTCGACGAACCGAGCATCGGACTGCATCCCAGGGACAACCGTCGGCTGCTGGATACCCTGGGCCATTTGCGGGACCAGGGCAATACGGTCATCATCGTCGAACACGATGAAGAGACCATGTGGGCGTCCGACCACATCGTGGATTTCGGTCCGGGCGCCGGCGTCAACGGCGGCGAGATCGTCGCCGAGGGCCGTCCTCGTGTCGTGGCCGCCAGCACGGCATCGCTGACCGGGCAGTACCTGTGCGGGAAGAAGACGATCCCGGTTCCGGTCTCCCGCCGCGGCGTTAACGACAGTTGGCTGACGATCCTGGGCGCCCGTCAGAACAACCTCAAGAACCTGGACGTCCGGTTGCCCGTGGGCCGGTTCACCTGCGTCACGGGTGTATCCGGTTCGGGCAAGAGTTCTCTGATCAACGATATCCTGTACGCGGCTTTGGCCCGGTCGCTGAACAAGGCCGGCACCCAACCGGGCGAGTTCGACGGGCTCAAAGGCGTGAGTCACCTGGACAAGGTCATCAACATCGACCAGGCGCCTATCGGCCGCACGCCGAGATCGAACCCGGCGACCTATACGAAGGTCTTCGACGCGATCCGCGCCCTCTTCGCCGAAACCCCGGAGGCCAGGTTGCGCGGCTACAAGCCGGGCCGTTTCAGCTTCAACGTGCGGGGCGGCCGGTGCGAGGCCTGCGAAGGCAACGGCGCGACGCGGGTGGAGATGGATTTCCTGGCGGACATGTGGGTTTCCTGTCCCGTCTGCGAGGGCAGGAGGTTCGACCGGGAGACCCTGGAGGTGAAGTACAAGGGGCATTCCATCGCCGACGTGCTCGGGCTGGACGTGCAGGAAGCGCTGGATATCTTCGAACACGTTCCTTCCATCGCCCGGGTGCTCCGGACCCTTTACGACGTGGGCCTGGGGTATATCAAGCTGGGTCAGCCCGCGCCCACGCTGTCGGGCGGCGAGGCGCAGCGCATCAAGCTGGGGCGCGAACTGTGCAAGCGCAGCACGGGGCGGACCATGTACGTGCTGGACGAACCCACGACCGGCCTGCACTTCGAAGACATCACCCACCTGCTCGCCGTGCTGAACGCCTTCGTGGACAAGGGCAATACCGTTGTCGTCATCGAGCATAACATCGACGTGATCAAGACAGCCGACTGGATCATCGACCTTGGGCCGGAGGGCGGAGAAGCGGGCGGGCGCGTCATCGCCGAGGGGACGCCGGAGACCGTCGCGGGCATCGCCGGATCGTCCACGGGACAGATCCTGGCAAAGGCGCTGCGGCCTCTCGGATCTCCAGGGCATTCGCCGGAGACGTCGGAATCATTGCCTGTGACGCCGGAAACACAGCCGGCGAGTTCGGAATCATCGCCAGCCGCCGGCCAGACCGCCGGCGCGGACGGCAGTACCGCTGACGGAGACGGGACCGTCGGCGTAGACGAACGGACCGCCGGCGCGGACGACCGGACCGCCGGCGCGGACGGCCACATCCGGGAGATCACCGTGCGCGGCGCGCGGGAACACAACCTGAATGATCTCTCCGTGACGATCCCCCGGGACCGGATGACGGTGTTTACGGGCGTATCGGGCTCGGGGAAGACCTCCCTGGCCCTCGATACGATCTACGCGGAAGGCCAGCGGCGGTACGTGGAATCCCTGTCCGCCTATGCGCGGCAGTTCCTCCAGCAGATGCAGAAACCGAAGGTGGACCATATCGTCGGCCTTTCCCCGGCCATATCCATCGAACAGAAGTCCCCGGGCCGGAACCCCCGTTCCACGGTAGGCACCATCACGGAGATCTACGAGTACCTGCGCGGGCTCTACGCCCTTGTGGGTGTCCCCCACTGTCCGGCCTGCCGGGTGCCTGTCGGCGCGCAGACGCCCAGCCAGATCGTGGACCGCATCATGACCCTGCCGGACCGGACCCGCGCCACGCTCCACGCCCCACTGGAACCCGAAGGCGCCGAGGGGTATGACGTCCTCCTGGACCGGGCCCGAAGGAACGGGTTCATCCGGGTGCGCATCGACGGGGAACTGCGTCGGCTCGAAGAAGACATAGAGATCGACCGCCGCCGGCGTCACGAGTTGTGCGTGGTGGTGGACCGGATCGTCATGCAGGGCGACGTGCGCCAGCGCCTGGCCGACTCGGTGGAGACGGCCCTGGAGCTATCGGGCGGGTTGCTGATCGCCGAGGTGGAGGAGCCGGATGCCGGAGGTCCCCGCGACATCCGTTTCAGCCGGTACTATTCGTGTCCGTCCTGCGGCAACAGCTACGATGAGCCCACGCCCCAGAGCTTCTCCTTCAACCACCGGTCGGGCATGTGCCCCGAATGCGAGGGACTCGGTACCCAGCCCGGTATCGATCTCGACCTGCTGATGCCCCATCGCGCGAGACCGGTGCGTGAAGCCGTGGCCGCGATCTGGGGGGAAGACGCAGCGGGTGAAAGCCCCATGGGCCAGCGGTCCATGCTCGATCTGCTGGAACAGGTGGCGTCCTCGAATGGATTTGCCCTCGAGACGCCGGTCGACGCCTTGTCGCCGGAACAGCTCCAGGTGTTACTCTACGGAAGCGACCGGTGGGTGGACGACCAGCGGGTACCCGGCCTGTCCTTCCAGTTCCGGGGCATCTTCCCGACGGTGGAACTGGTCGCCCGGTACGCGAACCGCTTCCCTGAATTGGCCCGCATGCTGCAGCCGACGCCCTGTCCGGCCTGCGAGGGCGGACGGCTCCGGCCCGAGAGCCTCTCCGTGCTGATAGACGGCGTGTCCATTGCCGGGCTCTGCGCCCTCCCGGTCGACCGCGCCATGGACTTCATCGAGAAGCTGGAACTCTCCGCTTCCCAGCGTGAAGTCGCGGGCGAGGTTTTGACGGAAATCCGAAACCGCGTGCGCTTCTTGCTGGACGTGGGGCTGGAATACCTGACGCTCGACCGCCGTGCGCCCACGCTTTCGGGCGGCGAGGCGCAGCGGATCCGCCTGGCCAGCCAGATCGGATCGGGACTGACCGGCGTGCTCTACGTGCTGGACGAGCCCACGATCGGACTCCACCCGCGGGATAATCTCAGGCTGATCGAGGCCCTGGAGAACCTGCGCGATCTCGGCAATACCCTCATCATGGTCGAACACGACCGCGACACGCTGGAGCATGCCGACAACCTGGTGGATTTCGGCCCGGGGGCCGGCGTGTTCGGGGGTAGGATAGTGGGCCAGGGCACGCCCGGGACCCTGAAGGAACACGAGACATCGCTCACCGGGCGTTACCTCGCCGACCGGCTGCGCATCGAAGTGCCCTCGGACCGCCGCAGGCCGGGCCGCAACAGGCTTCGCATCATCGGGGCCCGCCAGAACAACCTGAAGAACATCGACGTGACGCTGCCCCTCGGCCTCTTCATCTGCGTTACCGGGGTGTCCGGATCGGGGAAGAGCTCCCTCGTCAACGATATCCTGTATCCCGTGCTGGCCTCCACCCTGCACCGCGCCCAGGTCAATCCCGGTCCCCACGACGAGATCAAGGGGCTGCGCTTCGTGGACAAGGTCATCAACATCGACCAGACGCCCATCGGCCATTCCCCGCGGTCGGACCCGTGCACCTACGTCGGACTCTTCGCACCGATCCGCCAGCTCTTCGCCCGGACCGTGGAGGCCCGGATGCGGGGCTACGAACCCCGCCGGTTCAGCTTCAACGTGCCCGCGGGCCGCTGCGAGGCCTGCCAGGGACTCGGCGTGCGCAAGATCGAGATGCATTTCCTGGCGGACGTGTGGATGACCTGCGAGGTCTGCGACGGGAAGCGCTACATGAAGGAGACGCTGGAGGTGACCTACAAGGGCAGGACCATCGCCGATGTCCTGGACATGACCGTGGCCGAAGCCCTCGTGCACTTCGAGAACGTGCCCCGCATCCGGCGCATGCTCCAGACGCTTTACGACGTGGGTCTCGACTACATCAAGCTCGGCCAGTCGGCCGTTACGCTGTCAGGGGGCGAGGCGCAGCGCGTCAAGCTCGCGAAGGAACTCTCCCGGCCGGGCACCGGCAAGACCATCTACCTGCTCGACGAGCCGACCACGGGGCTCCACTTCGACGATATCCGCAAGCTGTTGACAGTCCTGAACCGGCTGGTGGACAAGGGGAATACGGTGCTGGTGATCGAGCACAACCTGGACATCATCAAGACGGCCGACTGGATCGTAGATCTCGGACCGGAAGGCGGTGACCGGGGTGGTCACGTGGTTGCCGCGGGGACGCCCGAGGAAATCGCCTGTTCGCTGTCCCATACCGGGCGGATACTGTCAAGGGAGTTGGCGGCGGTCGATTAGACTCCGGCTTTCCAGACCCTCTCCAGGCCTTCCCACAACCTTCCGATCTTCAACGAAGATTCCGTCTCGCCCCGGCAACTGTACCAGCACCGGTTGCAATCGATCTTCTTCGAGACCTTTTTGAAGTCGGCGTATCCGGACGATACGGGCAGTTCCGCGCAGGGCTTTATGTCGCCGTCGGGGGTCAGTTGCACCAACCACTTGCCCGCCGCCGTGCAGGAACCCGGCAGGGCGTTCTGGAAGTAATCGGGAATACGGCGCAGGTACCAGGCGGAACTGACGATGTTCCCTAAACGGGATTTCTGATAGATCAGATCCTCGATCACGGATTCCAGGCGCTCGGCGTGGGCGGGATCCACCAGGTGGGTTTCGTTCCCGTTCTTGAAATCGCTGTAGCAGCTGTAGGAAACCTTCGCGCCCATGGTGCGCGCCAGGTGCGCTATGGGCACGACGTGGTCCAGGTTGTCCCGCATGATCACCGTGTTGAAAATCACGTTGACCCCCCGGGCCGTCAACTGGGGCACGAGCGTGGTGATATGTTCGTACAGCCCCTCGATGCCCCGCTCCTCGTCGTGTTCGCGTCCGATGTAGTTCAACGAAATCGAGATGTGGTCCAGGCCGGCATCCCACAGGGCCATGGCTTTTTCCACGGTCAGTAGAGATCCGTGGGTGACCATGCCGATGTAGACGAATCCCTGGGATTCCTTGATGCGCCTGACCGCCTCGGGCAGTTGCTTGTTGATCGTGGGTTCCCCGCCGGTCAGGGTGACTGACAGGGGGTTCAGCTTCCGCAGCGCCGCCACGTAGTCGTAGTCGCCCAGCTTGCCCGAACGTTTCGTCTTCCAGTAATCACAGAAATCGCAGGTGGCGTTGCACAGGTAGGTCACTTCCATGTTCACCGACATCGGCCCGCCCTTCAGTCGCACCCAGATGTATTTGAGCAGGGCCCTGAGCTTCATGCCGAAGGACATGGGGCGCAACAACGTCCGGTCGTACCCGAGGTAGCCCGCGTCCGGCTGCAGTATGGGCGGTGCGGGCGGTCCGGGCAGTCCGGGAGGCGCGGGAGACGGCGCGATGGGTTCCACCGCCGGTGAGATCTGAACCTGTTCGGACATGAATATGCTCCTACGCCACCGCCCGCGTGGCGGCGGTGACGGAATCTCTGCCGTCTATGGTCCCTTTGACGGTACGTCCCGTCAGGTTCAGCATGGCGGGAAACACGTCCACGGTGCGAACGCATTCCGCTGCGATGTCCGTGTTCATCATCAAAGGCACGTGCATATGGTCGCGATGCAATGATCCGTGGGTCGACTTGTGCTCGGGATGTTCATGCCGGTATCTCAGGTCGTAGCCCTTACGGGCACTGACGATCAAATCTCCGGACCGCGGCGAACCGAAGACGCGCAGCAGTTGGTAAGGCGCGTCGGGATAGTCCGTGTCGTACGTGGCTGAGAGCACCTGCTCATGGGACGCTTCGGCCGGCATGACGCCGTAGCCGAAAGGATCCGTGCCCTCAAGCACCCGGTACCCGATACCGCCGGGCATCTCCCTGATTTCACTGATCCCCCGGCGCCCGCATACGATGACCGAGTTCTCCCGGGTCGCCGCCACCAGGTCTACCGCCTCCTGTTCGAGCAGGGCCTCGATGGGATCGGTTTCCCCCAATGCGCGGATCTCATCGTATGAAGGCCTTTCTTCCCAGGTTTCGCCCTTCTTCAGGTAGATATGCGCCATGCCGTTGCCCGAGACCATCATTGCCGCGTCGCATCCACCGCGCAGGATCCGGGGATAGTACAGCGTATTGAATCCGATTTCGTCGAGAAAGGACCATAGCTCGAAATGCGTATGGGTGGAGGTCAGGCCATGATCGCTGGAGACCACGAGAAGCGTGTCGTCCAGCATGTTCAGCTGCTGAAGCCGCTCCACCAGCCCGCCGAATCCCCGGTCGAATGCCCGGTAGGCCTCCAACGTGGTGTCCGAAGACGGATCGGTGTAATGGGAGTATTCGTCCACCGCCGGGAATACGACCGACAGGAAATCCACCCCCCGGTTGACAGCCCGGTCGATGTACCTCCAGGCCGCGGCGTCCATGACCTGCCACCGGCCGGACAAATGGGCGTAATACAGGTACCAGTTCCTGGTCAGCAACGTCCGGTTTTCGAATACGCCCAACCCTTTGTTCACTAAGCTGAACACCCCCGCCGGGCGTTCGAAATATTCGAAGATGGTGTGGATACCGTCCCTAAGATCGCTGTCGATATACAGTCCACCCGGTCCCACGTAACTGCGCGCCTGCCGGAAATGGGTAAGCCCCTCCGGCTGGGACCGGTCGAACCAGCGTATGCCGGGAAGATTGCACGTACCGGGCGTACATCCGGTCAAAAAGGGCACATGGGCCGGACCGGTCGTGGACGGGAACGAGGTCACCGCTTTCCGGTAATCTCCCCGGTCGAGGACGTACCGTCGCAGGGACGGAAGTTCGCCGGCCTCGATCAATTTCCGCATGACGTCTTCCCGTGCGCCGTCGACGAGGAAAAAGATACATCGATTATAGACCGTCGCCGCCATTCCGTCTCCTAAAAACTTAGGACATCGTTACATTACTCAATTCAAGTATACAGTACAGGCTTGAAAGTATACTCTTTTCACTACTCGATTTCAAGGGTTTTCGCACGCAGGGTGTTGAGCAGTTCGTCGTAGGATGTCCTGCTGATCTTCTTGTAGAATGCGTCCCGGTTGGCCAGCGCGACGCTCGCCCCGTCGATCACCATGTCATAGATGAGCCATTCGCCCGCTTTGAGCTCCATCTTGTAGTCGACGAGCGTTTTGGTGCCCTTGTACCATACCGTCGTTCTCACCAGCGACCGGCTGCCCCGGGTTTCTTCCCCGTCGTACGTCGTCCTGTCCGATCGCTTGCGCAGCTTGTCCAGTGCCCGGCTTTCGGTCCACCTGCGCAGGACCGAAACGAACTCCTCCCGCTCGGTGTCCGTCCGCTCCCGCCAGTGCCTGCCGAGTGAAATGCGGCTGTGCCGTTCGAAATCGAACCCGGAGACGACGGCATGGCGCACCAGGCTGTCCATTGCCGCTTCAGTGGCGGCCCCGTCCAGGGCGCGTAGCGCGGCGTCCCGCTGCTTCAGCGTCTCGATCGGCGAGTATTCCTGCGCGTAACTCCCGAAAGCCAGCAGCGACACCGCAGCCCAGGCGGCAAAGCGTCCCAGGCGGCGGACCGCACGGCGATTCACATGCATTTCCCACCTCCATCCGTTCATGCTGCAGGCCGGATCAGGACCCCGTGTCCCGGCGATGAACCACGAAGTCGTCGTAATCTCCCCTGGAATCCGTTCCCGTCGCGTTGCCATCCGTCAGAATGCCGATCCCGACGGCTTTCCGGGGCGGCTTCTTCCCGAATATCCGGACATAGTCCGCATGCACGTCGACCGACTCCTCGACCCACTGTCCGAGTTTCTCCTTTCCGGTCTCGAGCACGATCACGTGGGGGCGGCCGATGCCTTCGCGGCGGTAGTGGGTACCGACCGGCACGGTGGTGCTCCAGACATATTTCAGGGTCTTGGGCACGCCGATGAAGTTCTGGTCCAGGACCACGTATACGGCCACGGAACTGTCGTTTTTGGAACGGATACGTTCATCGCCGTCTTCGGGAAGGACCGTCGCCCTCCACCGCCAGGACAGCACCGGGTATTCGTTCGCATCCCATTCATTGACTTGCTTGAGAATGATGACGGAGGAACCGTCGTCGGCCGCGTGGAGATACCGGTTGCCCTTCTCCTCCCGTATCGTGTACAAACTGCGGGCCAGGTCGTCGTCGCCCCGCCAGGCTTTCCAGGTCGGGGGAAAGCCGCCCGGGGCCGAATCGTCGAAGGCTTCGATCGTGATGGACTTTCGTTGGCCATCGCCCCGCTGGGGAGGGGACGCATAGTCCGCATGGTCCGCATAGTCCGCATGGTCCGCATGGTCCGCATGGTCCGCCCGCGCGACACCCGGAACGAACGAGCCGGTCCGCGGCCATGCCGTCCAGGCCGTCCTGGACTCTCGGGCCGTCAGTACCTGTGGCTCAAAGTCCGTGCGAAGGACGGAAGACGGATCGATGTATGCGGCGCAGATCAGCAGGCCGGCGCCCGCCAGCAAACCGAACGCCCTGCCGGCCGGCCAACCCCGCGCGCTTCTTGTCGGCGTGCCCCGCGCCTTGTACGCCGGCGTGCCCCGCGCCCTGCCCGCCGATATACCACGTCCCATGTCCGTCTCCCCACGCCTATGGTTCATTCCCATCCTCCGTTCCGTGCTTCAAACGCGGCACCGTGATCAGCGCCGCCCATTGTAAATCCCGTTACCGGTCACATGATCGAGTTCGGCCAGCGAAACCCGGTACTGGTACAGCGACTGCCGGTACGCATGTTGCATCTTCGCATGCGCGGTAAACGCGTCCAGCAGTTCCGAACTGTCTCCGGTAACATCGAAACCCAGTTGAGCCGATGTCAGCCATGCCCTTGCAGAGCGAAGGGCCCGGTCGCTGTTGACCACGTTGGTACGGGACTCGATCACGTCGCGGTAGGTCTGCTCCACCTGCAGCGCAACCGCGCTCATCGCCTGGGATTCCTTGCTCACCAGCGCTTCCAGTTCCACCTTGCGGGCAAGGTACTTCGCGCGGGTCAGGCCGAAATTGAAGTTCTGGCGCAAGGTAATCACGGCACCGCCGCGTAGGAAATTGAACTCGTCCCTGAGAAAAGGATTGTCGAGCTCCGGCCTGTGCGGCGCGATGCCCCACTGGAGCGATCCCGCCAGGGCGATCTGGGGGTAGAAGTCGCTCCTGGCCACCTTCAGCAGCGCCCGGCGGGCCAGTACTCCGGCCCTCAGCTGCCGGATGTCGTATCGCCGGTTCTTCGCCTGTTCTATATAAACGTCCAGTTCTTCGAGGTCCGCCGGTTCGATCTCCGCGGTCGTATGGACGATATCGAAATCAACGGAGCGGTCTATTTCGAGCAGGGCCTTCAGCGCCGCCCTCCCCATTACGATCGAATTCTCGGCCCGCGCCCGGCTCTGCTGCACCTCGAATTCGAAGACATCGATTTTCAACAGGTCGTTCTGGCCGACGTCTTCCGAGTCCTCCTCGATCATCTCGTTTACGCGGTCCCGGGCCTCCTGTACCTTTTCTACGCTATCCAGGATGATGTCCCTGAGTTCCCCCGCCAGTACGAGTCCGTAGAACAGCTTCTTCACCTGGAACGCCACGTCGAACTTCCGGGACTCCACGGCCGCCTCGCCCGCTTCGAGACCGTACCCGGCCGCCTTCTTCGCGTTACTGAGTTTCCCGAAGGTGTACAGCGGCTGGACCAGTTCGATCTGCGTGCGTGAGAAAACGCCCAGATCGGTCAGGTCGCTCCGGATGGTCTCGATCTGTTCCGTGTCGCCTTCTATCCCCGGCGCGGGACCGAAGATATTGGTCCACTGCAACCGGGGCGTAATGCCCGCGAATCTCGCTTCGCTCAGCCTGGCTTCCAGGCCTTCGACGGTAAGGACCGCCTGTTCGATATCCGGACTGACCCGCAACGCCCGGTCCACGCATTGTTCCAGCGTCATCCGGACAGCCTGGTTGGCCTGGTCGGCCTGATCGGCCTGGTCGGCCTGGTCGGCCTGGATGGGTCCTCCCGGGTCCTGCGCGAATACCGGTCCTGCGATCAGCGATACCGTCAGGATGTGGACCAGAATACGAAACACGATGCCTCCGCTTCTCGCAGGGGTCTTCTCACCGTACAGGTTGACGCGCCGTGATAGATGCAGTCGCCGACCCACCGAAATTTCCGACTCGCCTCACGCGTCGACCCACCGTAATCGGATATGCACGCTTTCTCAAGTATATTAGACGCATTCGTCCACCTATTGATCCAACAAATAGCGATGGCCGGTCCATGCACGGCGGTGGCACATCCGGCGAGCGTACCCGGTTCCCTTCGTTCTCTCGACCGGCGGAATCAGGACCTGTCGGCAGGCGACGGTTGCGACAGCAGCCAGATCGCCCGCGTCCAATGGAACGCCGCCGTGATCACTGTCCAGATCGCCACGCAGGTGAACGCTTCCTCCAGCATGCCGACCGCCATACCCGCGAGCAGCAGCAGGACATTCGTATTGCGCCGGGCGCCGATACGGCGAAAGAAGCGATCCACGGGCGCATAGTCAAACAGTTCTATGCCCTGCCTGGACTTGAACATCCCCGTGGCCGCCTTGTCAAACAGGTAAAACAACGTGATCACCGTGGCGAGCACAAAGGGACCGACCGCCTCGCCGCCGGCACTGAGCATCCATCCCAGTGCCCAGTACCAGGTCAGTTCCCAGACCACGTCCAGGATGTGTTCGTAACGGTCCCCGAACCGGGTGCACCGCACCGTTACGCGGGCCAACTTGCCGTCGACACCGTCCAGCACCCCGACGATGAAAGCGATCACCAGTCCGGCGGCCAGGTATCCCGTGCCCATCTGCCCCGCGGCCAGAAGACCGGTGGTCAGAAAGGCGAGCAGTACGGAGAGAGTGGTTACCTGGTTCGGCGTCACAGTACTGGCCGAAATCCATTTCGTAAGCAGGTTTTCAAGGGGCGGATGGATGAACTCCGCGGGGAAATCCAGCGTGCCCTTCTGCGCGGCGTCGGTCAGCAGGGCCTCCGCCCGGCGGATCTTCAGGTCCGAATCGACGGCCAGCCACCAGGGTGGCAGACTTCGTCGCAGATCCACGATGTAGGGATCTATGTCGCGTAGGTCGAATACCGGGCAGGTCGATTCCTGCACCGAGTCCAGCGTGGACCACAGCGACTCGGAGCCGGTCCAGGACGTCGTGAGTCCTGCGAGAAGGTCCGCGTCCGCCACCAGCAGCCGGCAGGATTCCCTGACCGCCGAGTCCTCGGCTCTCCGGTTCGGGCCGCCGTCGATCATGGCCCGTAGAACCCGAGGGTCGTACAGGTGGCCGGCGTCCATGACCAGGGCCCTTTCGTCCTTCCCGGGCAGCCACCGGGTGGGGCTTTCGTCCGCACTTACGTAATCGACGGCGTCCAGTTCCCGGTACCAGCGATCGTCGAATCCGTCGACCCGGACGGTCGATCCCCGCCCGGGCGAAGGTCCGACGACCGTGACCCGCCGGGCCCCCAGGGAAGCGAAGACCCGGAGGTGCCGCTCCAGCAGCGAAATGCCGTAAATCGACCGGCCGGCTCCGGCCGCCAGGGCTTCCGTATCCGCGAACAGGACTACGCTGAATCTCATGGTCCGCCCCGTCCGCGCAAGCGCCGCAGGGCGACCCGGTCATCCTCTTCCAACCCCAGGAGACCCAGGACGCCGAGGTAGGTGGCCAGGAAAATCGTGGGCAGCGCGGCCATGCGAAGCCACGGGATATCCGGCGTGTAGTCGCCCGCCAGGTATGCGCACGCGAAGGCGGGGACCGCCGCGGCGCATGGCTTCAGGATGCGCCAGGACAGGGGAAGGATCCGGAACAGTTGATACACTTCGGCCAGGCGGATCAGCGTCAACAGCCCGAACGCCGCCAGCGTTCCCAGGGCGGCGCCCAGGATGCCCAGGGCCGGTATCAGCCACAGGTTCAGGACGAAATTGACCACCACGACCGCGACCGTATTCACGAGATTCAGCCAGGGCCGGCCCGACATGATGAGCACGGTATCGCCCGATCCCATGGCGGCGTATACGACCTGGCTCATGGCCAGGACGACCATCGTCATGAATCCCGAGACGAATTCGGGTCCGAACAGTCCAAGCAGTTCATTTCCGACCAGCGACACCACGCAGAGGAACGCCAGGCCGATGGTCAGCACCCACCGGGTGACCAGCCGCAGGTTGATCTCCAGCCGCCGCAGGTCGTTGCGGTGATTCAGTTCGGCCACGATGGGACTGAAAACGGGGTCGAACCACTGCCGGACTTTCTTGGTCACCAGGGCGATTTCGACCGCGATCACGTAAACGCCCACCTGTGCGGCCGGCAGAAAGTAGCCGACCATGAGCACGTCCAGGCGAATCATGAACATGTAGACCAGTTCATAGCCCATGACCGGCAGCGAGAAGCGGGTCAGCGGGGAGACGGCCCGCAGCGCGCGCAGGTGGACGAGACAGGCCCGCCAGGAATAGAACCTCGTAAACACGTAAACGGCGTATAGAAGGCCGCAGGCCAGCGCGGCCAGGTGGGCCGCGGCGATGCCGTAGGTACGCCAGCCCGCATAGAACAGGACACAGGCCGCTGCGAAAAGCACCAGCGGCTCGACCGCGCCCCGGACCATGGCGTCGTGCTTCATGACCTTGTGCGCCCGAGTGACGCCCAGGATGATCTGGGTCAGGGCGATGAGCGGCATGCCGACTGCCAGAAGCCGCAGCATGCCGGCAAGCCGGGGCTTGTCGAGCAGGCCGTCCGCCAGTGGGGCCGCAGCGGCATAGAGCGCGGCGCCGATCCCTGCGCTCAGCAGCAGGCCCACGCCCAGGGCCTGCGCGATGGTCCGGTGGATGGCCTCCGTTTCCCCGTCCTCGCGCATGCGCGGGATGAAATTGACCAGTCCCTTGTCCAGCGAGAACTGGCCGACCTTCGACACGAGGTCCACGATCGTCCAGCCGAGCATGTACAGACCGAAGATCTCGGCGCCGAACAGCCGCGTAAGGACGATGAACGACACGGACTTGATCAGCCGCGCTACCGTTCCGATGAAATTGACGGCCGCGCCCCGGGCGATCGTCGATGCGTCGGACCGGGACCGGGCCGAAGCCGGTTGCTCCTGGGTACGCGTCATGATGGGGAATTCGCCGGATCGGACTCGGGTCCTAGCTCGAGTCTGGCCCCGGGCTCGGGTTCGGGTCCGGGCTCGGGCCCGGGGGTCACCCTGTCCGCTTCGATCAACAGGGTCCATCCCCGTTGGTTCCCGGTGAATAGGTTGAAGACCGCGGATGCCATCCTGCCGGCCGATACCAGTCCCAACCGGATCACCGCCGCCGGGACCGCGTGCATGCGCTCCGTGGCGTAACTCAGCCGGATCAAGGCCAGGTCCAGCCGGGAACGAAGCAGGTACCGGTGCCTGATCAGTCTGAATCCACAGGCCTCCAGCAACAAGCCGACCGACGGATGCGTATAGAATTGCAGGACGCTGTGGCGTTTCCGGTGCTCGTCGCGCCAGGACTCGCCGATCTCCTCGAGGCTCAGGCTGTCCAGCGTCAGCAGGATGCGACCCCCGGGCCGCAACACGCGCCACATCTCACGCAGCGTCTGCCTGTCGTCCGGCAGGTGCTCGAAGACACACAGGCTCATGACCGTGTCGAACTGCCCAGACCGAAGGGGGAACGCGTCCGCATGGGCGCAAACGAAACCCGTGAAGGGCGTCTTGTGGTGGCCCTGGGCACGGCGCAACTGGTTCAGGTCCAGGTCGAAACCGAACACCCGGGCGCCCCGTAGGGCGACCCGGTAGTCATAGGTCCCTTCTCCGCAGCCGATATCGAGAATACGCTCGCCTTTGCGCGGCTTCAGCCAGCGTAACGCGGGGACCGTTTCCTGGGCCCTGCGGAAGTTGAAGTCCTTCCTGAGCCGGAGGGCGAAGAGTCCCCTTGCACGGTCCAGCAACCCGCTCATGAGCTTATGTCTCCGGCCACCGTCCGGTCCCGTGCCAGCAGCCTTCCCGTCGAAATGAATATGGCCAGTCCCATGGCCAGACCACCGGCGGTAACGGTCCAGAACATCCAGTTCAGCAGGTCGAGCGCGGCGAAACACAGCAGCAGCATGGTAAAGAAATCCCGTTTGGCCATCATCCTGAACAGGTTGAGCAGCCTGGAAAAGAAGCGGCGCCGCCGCCCGACGGCGTGCGCTGCGAAGGCCCGGTTGAACCGGACCAGGCTGCCGCTCCCCCCGGTCTGCAGCAGATAGTAGTACATCACGAGAATCGAGGCGGCCACCACGGCGACGGATCCCAGGCCGAGGGACCGGATTACCGTTTCCCCGGAGCCGCCCGCGTAGGCCCAGACCACGGCCGCGAAGAACGCCAGGTAGGTCAGGTTGTCCGTGATCGTATCGAGCCACGAGCCGTATTTCGATTCGCGGTAGGTCAGCACCGCCACCTCCCCGTCGCAGCCGTCGAGGATGGACGAAATCTGGAAAAGCAGCGCGCCCAGCAGCACCGACCAGTAGGTGCCGTCCAGCACGGACCACGCCCCGGCCAGGCCGGTAAGGAAAGTGGCCAGGGTCACCATGTTCGGAGTGACCGGCGTCCGGACCAGCCATCGGCTGATGCGGGTCGAAACCGGCCGGTTGATATGCCGGGATACCCAGCCGTCGGTGGGTTTTACGAGGCGTCCCAGCAGGGCCCTTTCGCCCTGGTCCAGCATCTCGGGCGTATCTACGTCCTGCCAGTAACCATCACCCACGTCGAAGGCGCGCATCCGCCCTTCCGCGGCAAGCGCCCGAATCCCGTCGCTCAACGCGCAACCCTCCGGTCCGTCCTCGGCATCGAGGGCATCGAACAGGGCTGGCGTACAGAGGAACATGCCGGTGTCGACCGCGTTGAACGCTTGCAGTTCCTTGTCGATGCGCACCACTTTATCTCCGTGCACTTCGACCTTGGTCGCATCGTCCACGTCGTACACGCGGTCGATTTTCCGGTCGACGGCGAGCAGGCACTCCCCGTCCGCCACCGGTACCTCGAGCAGACGCTCCAGCGTCCGTTGCTCGAAGAGGTGATCGGCCATGAGCAGCACGAACGGTTCCGCCAGGCAGGAGCGGGCGGCCAGGGCGGAAACCCCGTTGGGCAGATGCCATCGTTCGTTGTGCACCCATTCGATCTCGAGGGTGTCCAGGCCGGGATCGTTTGAAAGGACCTCGTGAAATTGGTCCGCCTCGTACCCCGTAACGATCACGAAACGCTTTACGCCGGCCCGTGCGGCCGTCAAAATGATCCGCTTGATCAACGGCACGCCGCATAGCTTCAACAGGGGTTTGGGCACCGGGCCGGTGACGGCCTGCAGGCGCACGCCCGCGCCGCCGGCAATGATGAGCGCCGGGGTCGCTCTTCGGAGATGATGATCCATTTGCTAAAGATTCAGATGGCCATGTGGACGAAGGAAGAAGCTAGAAGATCGCGGAGAAGCCCAGCGTCATCTCCGGGTAAGGACGAGAGATGACATCCAGTTCCTTCCGGTAGGATGCCTGAACGACCACGGCGACGTGCCGTTCCCAGAAGTAACGCAGCCCGACCCCGGCGTCGATCATGGTCATGTTCCGGTTCTGCGGCCTGATTTCCAGACCGGCGCCCCAGCCGAAGAATGGCGTGAAGGAATCGCCCGGAACGAGTAGATTGTACCGGTAGAAGGCGCCGATCCGGGTGATCCGTTCGGCCTGCTCTTCCTCGGAGGTCTCAATTACCGTACCCTGCGCCGACGAGGTCCCGAATCCGGCCAGTCTCCGGGCTCGAAGGAGGGAACCGCCGTACGGGGCGCCGGAGGACCGCCGTGTATCGTCAAAAACTTCCGTATCGTTGGGCCTTCGAATGGAAAACACGCCGCCGAACTGGTGGATCGGTGTAATGAAATAGCCGGCGCTCAGGGAGACCGTACCGGGATCGAACAGCTCGTTGCCGGTCCGTCCCACGCCCTGCACCTCGATACGTCCCTGCCTGGCCTGGTTCCCCGTCGACAGGGTCCGAGCCGGGATGACCGGGGCGGCGGCATGTCCGAACACGGCAGGGTTGATCCGTTCCCGCTCCGTGGATCCAAATATCCCGTCCGGGGGTCGGACAGCCGGTTTTTGCATCATGACGGCCATGGACCGGCGCGGCGCGGGCCGGCCGTCTACCATGGTCCGGCGATTGGCGGGACGGGCTGGCGGCAGGGGTGCGTCGGCCACCCGCGCGACCTGCGTCTCGGGACCTGCATCTTCGTGATGCGGCGTACCGGGCGCCGTATCGATCCGGACGGGAACCGTCGGTTCGCCGGGCATGCTCGTCCGCGGCGGTACGGGTGCGTCTCCGGGTATCTCGACTGCCGGCCGCAACAGGGGCATGACCGCGATCAGCGAGCAGATACCGGCGGCCAGCAACGGGAAGAAGGCGCGGTCCTTCCGGTTCACCGTCGAACCAAGCACGTCCCGGATACGCTGGGCTGCCGTGGAGGCCGACCGCGCCAGTTCGAGGGCGGCCTGCCAGTGCGTCCGGGCCGTGCCCGTGGCTACCTTTAACAGGGTGGACGCATAGCGCTCCGGCTGCCTGGAAACACGGACGACGTCCGCATCGCAGGCCCGCTCCGCTTCGATCCCGGCCCGGTACGCGGCGTACCATACCGCCGGGTGGAAGAAGAAAAAGAACCTGCTGAACTGGACCAGGAAGACCGTAAGGTGGTCCCGCCGGGCATAGTGGGCTAGTTCATGAAGCAGGACTTGCCTGAGTTCCGCGCTGGAGAGCTCCAGGATGCACCAGGAGGGGATCACGACGGCGGGGCGACCGGCGGCGATCAGGACGGGCACCTCGAACTCGTCGGAGACCCGCAGGGCCACTTTGCGCTTCAAGCCCGATTCGGCCAGGCACCGGTCGAATAGCGCGGCTACCCAGGGGACGGCGACCGGGACGGACCGCCGCCTTCTCCGGGTCATGGTGATGACCGATGAACCGATGCGGTAGAGGCCGAAACCGGCGAAACCCATCCAGACCAGACCCGCGACGGCATAGACTCCGGATGCCAGGGCGTTGTGACCGCCCGCGGCGGGCACACCATGGCCTGCCATCGACGCCCAGGGGATTTCGAACGGTCCATGCCAGGGCAGCACGAGGGTCAGCAGCGGTTTGGCCAGTACCAGCAGCCAGAGGAAGTGCCGTATCCTGGCCGGGCATCCCGGGTTCACGAACAGCAATACCCAGACCAGGACGCCCAGAAGCAACGCTTCAAGGCTCGGAAGCCACAACAGGTCCACGACCTGTCGGCCAAACCGTTCGAAAAGGCCTATGGCGTGGATGGAATCAATCATCCGATGCCTCCGGCTTCGACTCCGGAGCGTACGACGCCTCCGAGGCCACCGAGGCCATCCGGTCCAACAGTTTGCGCAGGCTGTCGGCTTCTTCCGCGGTCAACGCGTCCGATTCGATCAGGTGCAGCACCAGGGACTGCGGCGATCCGGCGAACAGCTTGTCCACGACAGCCCGGACGGTTTCCCGGCGCACGCCCTCGGGTTTCAGGATGGCGGTGTAGACATAGGCCCGGCCTTCGCGGGTATACCGGACGACGCCCTTCTGCGTGAGTATGGACAGGACCGTCTGTACCGTGGTATACGCCAGCGGACGCTGGTTTCGAAGCGAATCGACGATCTGGCGCACCGTCGCCCGTCCCAGCCGCCAGACGACGTTCATGATATCGATTTCCAGGTCCGTCAACGACGACAGCTTCCTTCTCGCCATCCGATTCCTTCTCCGGTTTGCCACTCCAACGTGATCGGGCCGGAGTGTTCACGCACTGCGATTGCACACTGCGATTGCGACCAAAGATTTCGTTAGTTAAATATATGCCCTAATGTATTTTAATTAACGCGCGCACGGCGAATTGTCAATCCAAAGTTATCACCCTGGATCCCCGGGAAACCGGTGTTTGCCGGCCTGTTTCGATCCTGGTACCTGATATGAGTCTTGAACCCGTCTACTTCATTTCCGACGCCCACCTCGGCACCGACGATTACGGGTCGGAAGAAGGTAGAAGAAACCGTTTGCTGGACTTCCTGCGAAGCCTCAGGGGCCGGTCCGGTCATCTGTACATCGTGGGCGATCTGTTCGATTTCTGGTTCGAGTACCGCACCGTGGTGCCGCGCCAGCACTACACGGTGCTGCACGCGCTGAGCTCGCTGGTCGAAAGCGGCGTCCGGGTCACCTACCTCGCCGGAAACCACGACTTCTGGCTGGGGACCTTCCTGGACGAGCAGGTTGGGGTGGTAACGGCCGAAGGCCCGCTGACCGTCACCCATCACGGGCGGAAGATATATATCGCCCACGGCCACGGTCTCATATCCAGGGACTTTGGATACCGCGTGCTTGCGAAGATCATCCACAGCGCCTTCAGCATCCGCCTGTTTCAGTTGATTCACCCGGACTGCGGCTTCAGGCTCGGCCGCCTGGCCTCGCGCCTGAGCAGGCGCCACGGCACCCCCACGGCGTGGGACCCGCGGGAGGCTTACCGGGACCTGGCCTTCTCACTGCTCGACCAGGGTTATGATGCGGTGGTCTTCGGACACAACCACTGCCCGACGCTGCAGCACAAGGAGGACAAGGTCTATATCAACCTGGGGGACTGGCTCCGGCATGACACCTATGGCGTGTTGCGCGACGGAGAGATGACCCTGGAACAGTACGGTGCCCCGGGGGACAAGCGCTGAATGCAAAACCTCCTGCAATGACAAAGCCCCGGCACGTTCCAGCACCGGGGCTTTTGTATGTCAGGCCGCTCGCCCCTTTCAGTGGCCGTAGCTCCTACTCAGGGCGAACGGGAAGGTGTTCCAGGATGCCTGATACAAATGCATGAGGCTTCCGCGAAGGCTGACCCTCGGAAGAGGATCCTGACCCCATTTTCGGATAATCCCAGGCGACACCCCAGAACTTTTTGCGGTACTTCCAGGACTCTTTCTGCACCCTGGCTACGGGCCCGGATTATCCCGAACCTGGTGAACGGCTATGCGACCTGAAACGACGGTTCAGGGTGCGTTGATGAAGATCGGAGCCAGCGGTAAATCCTCGGCCCCGGGAATCGAAACCACCAGATACGCCGTGCCATGACCAACAATCCATTCCTCGGTAGTCAGGATGGTTATTACACCTTCTGCGGCAGTAATCGCTGCCGGGCTCTGACCTTCAGGAATGGTAATTACGTCCGGGTTCTGGCTTCGGACCGTCGCCGTCAAGGCATCGTCATTGTTCGAAGTCCTACCGTCAGCACCGACCTCCAGCACCTGGATTCGAAGCACGATGTTCGCGGTCGGATCCACTGATCTGGCCACCTCTTCATTCACGTCGGTAGTGGCTGGATCGTCCGCCACGGCGAGCGTCAGGACCCTGGTACGGTCGGCAGTACTGGACGGGTACGGATTCATCACGTATCTGATGACACCTGTACCGCCGGCGACGGTTACCGCGATCTTGGCCTTGGACGTGACCCCCTGGCCCTGGGCCGTGATCTCGGCTTTGCCTCTGCCTTCCGCCGTGATCGTGTTACCGTCCACGCTGACTACGTCGGTATCGGAACTTACCCAGTCAATCAGCGCTTCGGCGCCGTCGATAACGTCGCCGTCTTCTTCCTCATTGTAGGCGACGGGCGACATCAATTCGATCGAACCGCCGACCGGCAGCACATAAGAGGTCGCCTGGCCTGATGCAAATTCAATCCGCTTGATCAGGTCGAGCACTTTGACGGTCAGCTCGATTGCCACACCTCTGCCCACAGCGGTAACCGTTACCGTCGCCTTGCTGGTCGGAGACATGGCGTCGATGGTGCCTCCGTCGACCGTAACGGCGTCGGAATCGGAAGCCCAGTCGAACGTGATGGGCAGCGCCATACCGCTCTGGCTGGCGGCCTTTGCGGCGATCATGGTCATATCGCCTACGGCCATAATCAGATCCAGGGCGTTTTCCGTACCTTCCCTTAGATCGTAATCAGGCGCGTCGAACACGGCGATCTTCTTGTCGTTGCCGTCCTGCATCAACTTGATGTGATGAATGTCGGACAGCACGCCGCTACCGATGATCTGATCCGCGTCGATGCCCTCACCCTGGGGTCCCTGGGGACCTTGCGGGCCGGCGGGGCCGGCGGGGCCGGCGGGGCCGGCAGGACCGGCGGGACCGGCGGGACCCGGATCACCC
>VXWP01000101.1 GCA_009835325.1 Gemmatimonadota bacterium
ATCAGGTTGGACTTTCCGGACGCGTTGGGGCCGACGACGAACTGCCGTTTTTGCAGATCGACGTCGATCCGCGGGAAATTCCGCCAGTTTCTTACTTTCAGATGGCGCACATACATGGGCCGCTCCGGCGATCCACGGTGTACTAGTCGAAAAAGCCCTGGTCTTCTTCCTTCAGGTAGGGCAGCGCTTTGTCCGGCACCAGGTCGACCCCCAGGCCGGGGCCGTCCCAAACGTCGATGAAGCCGTCTTTCACGATCGTTTCCGGCAAACCCTCCACGATGTCGTACCACCAGGACGGGTTGCCAACGGGGTATTCGAAGGCAATGTAATTGGGCGGCATGGCGGCCGAAGCGTGCACCAGGGCGGCCAGGCCGATCAGGCCGTCTATGACGCCGTGGGGCGCCATGAGCACGCCGTGGAGGTCGGCGTATTCCGCGATCCATTTCAGTTCCGCGATCCCGCCCACGTCGGCCGGATCGGGACCCACCACGTCCACGGCCCTCTTTTCGATGAGATCGACGAAGTTCTCCCGCAGATAGATCTGTTCCCCTGTGTGAATGGGGGTGGACGTCCTCGAATTCACATCCCGGTAGAGGTCGGCCAGGACGAAGGGCGTATAGTCGCCGGTGATCATGTCTTCCAGCCACATGACGTGCAGGTGTTCCACGGCTTTCGCCAGCCGCAGCGCGTCCGGAACGAGCATGCCGGGGCCGCAGTCAAGAGCCAGGCCGACTTCATCGCCGAGGACCGCCTTCATGGCCTCGATACAGGCTACGATGTGATTAAGGCCCTTCTCAGTGAGCGGGCCGCGATTGCCGTGAAAGCCGCGGCGCTGCAGGTCGCCGTAGAAGAAATCGGGGACCTGCGACGGCATCTGGCTGTGAAAACTGATGCCCTGCTTGATGATGGTGAACCCCTCGGGCGCCGCCTTCATCCGGGCCATGTCCTCCGCGTAGTCCTCCACGGAGGCGCCCTTCATGGGAAACCGAACGGCGCCGTTGTACACCCGTACCCGGTCCCGCATCTTGCCCCCGAGCAGCTTGTAAACCGGCAGTCCGGCCGCCTTGCCCGCGATGTCCCAGAGGGCCATCTCGATGGCGCTTACCGCGCTGCCCCAGGGCTTGAAACTGCCCAGCCTTCGTATGCTCGAGACGACGCGGCTTACGTCCGTGGGATCCTGGCCGATAATGCGGTCCCGGTAGAACAGGACGTGGGGCTTCATGTAGGGCTTGGAGTTTTCGATCTGCCCCAACCCGTGGATCCCTTCGTCCGTCGTGATCCGTACCACGGGGTTCTGGCCGATCACGGCACATTTCAGGTCGGTGATCTTCATGCAGGACTCCCTGTATTCTGCTGCAGCCGGCTCTCCCATCCCGCCGGCCGGCCGGCCGCCTCCCAGGCCGTCATTTCGTCCAGCAGGCGTTCGACGATGTCCTTCGGTCCCTGGAATCCGCCCAGGCGTTTCATTTCGCAAACGCCGTCAGTCAGCAGGTGCCGGTACTCCTCGATGGGACCCGCGCCGGGTGTCCAGGACGCGTAGGACGTGCAGTACCTTTGGAACATGGTGCGCCGCGGCGGATCGCGCAAGGGCCAGGGCAGCGCGCCGTGGCAGAGGGCTTCGGTAAAGACGACGGCGTCCCCCGCGTTTATGGGCACGTTGACGACCGTCGGCGGGCCTGAGCGGATGTCGATGAGTTCCGGCCGTTCGAAATAGGTCTTGTGGCTGCCGGGAATGCAAACGAATCCGGCCCCTTCGGGCACGTCAACCAGGGAAATGGCCACGTTGATGAAGGTGGCGAACACTTCGCCGTCCGCGGCCTGGTAGTCGTTGGCCGGGTTCCTCCACGCCCCGGAAGCGCCGTTGTGCAGCGTGATCTCGTCGCTGTCCGGCAGGTTCACTGTGAGGGCCGACAGCAGGTGCTGGGGCCGCTCCCTCGTCAGGGCGAGCACCAGGCGCATGACCGGCAGGTTCAGCACGAGCCGGTCGAATACCGGGTCGGCATACTCGGCGTGGAGAATGGCCCGCGCGGCCGTCGGATTTTCCCTGGGATCCTCATAGGAACAGAGCGGCGGCGGAAGCTCTTCCTCTTCCATCCCGTGCCATTCGTCGCACCGCGCGATCATGTGATCCAGGTCCTCGGACGTGACGACCTGGCGCAGGACGAGATAACCGTGCAGATCGAAAAGCCACTTCTCTCTATCCGAAAGCATGCAACCCGCCCGTCAGTTAACCCGCCCGTCAGTTCACATATGCATTGTGGAACGCGATCCACTTGGGAAGGACTTCCTCGATCACCTCCCGGGGCGGCAGGAACGCGATCCTCAAGTGACTGGTGCCCGGTTGCTGCCCGAATCCCTCGCCGTTGACCGTGACCAGCCCGGTCCGCTCCAGGAGTGCCATGCAGTAGTCGAAGTCGTTCGTTCCTTCCGGCAGCCTGTCCAGCCTGGGGAAGAGGTACATCGCCCCGGTTCGCCCGTAACAGGAAACGCCTTCCATCTGATCGAACCCCGACCTGATCATGACCGCCTTTTCGTGGAGGTCTTCGAGGATCGTCCTGCGCTCATTCGTGAAGCGGCGATAGGGTTCGGCGTTCTCGGGGGGCGGATTGACCAGCAGATACATCATCAACTGGCCGACCGTGTTCGAACAGATGTTCACCGACGCCTGCTTGAGCACGAGATCGGTAAACGACAGTTCGGTGTTCCGAACGCGCGGAGCGTTCCTGATCTCGAGATAGCCGCCCCGATGGCCGCACTCGCCGTAGTAGCCCTTCGAGGTGCTGTGCACGCTGAACAGCGGCACACCGCTTCGTCCCAGCACACGGGCGATGGATACGAACCCCGCGTCCCCACCGTAGACGTTCTCCTGGTAGACCTCGTCGGCGATGATGGCCAGGCCGTTGTCGCCGGCAAAGGCAACCACCTCCCTCACGGTCTCTTCGGTCAGTACCGCGCCGGTCGGGTTGCCCGGGTTGATGACCACGATGGCCTTGACGTCCACGCCGCGCCCGCGTGCGTCATCCAGGGAAGATTCCAGCAGGTCCCGGTCCAGGGCCCAACCCGATTCCTCATCAAGGAAATAGTCGACCTGCACGCCGCCGCATCGCTTGATGGCCGCGGAATACAGCGGATACTGAGGAATGGGGATCATGATGCCGTCCGATGTGTCGTCGATCATCAGGTCGATGACGTACCGCACGCCTTCGCTGGCGCCGTTGGTGATGAATATCTGCTCCGGGTCGGAACGGGGAACGGCGCCGCAGTCCGCATCGTCCGCGCCGTCCCTGCGGTCTATGAAATCCGCCACGGCTTCCCGGATGAACCGCGGGCCGCTGCTGTCCGAGTAGGCGCCCATGCCGGTCTCCACCTGCGACAGGTAGCGTTCACTGAGATCGAGCACGTAATCGGAGAGGAAATCGTCCTGTTCCAGTCCGCCCGGTCCGCCTGGACCGCCCGATCCGCCTGGTCTGCCCGGTCCATCCAGTCCACCCAGGGCGTCGCCGTTAAACAGTGCTTTGAGTCTGCGTTCCCGCTCGATGCGAACGGGATGTTCGACCAGGCTCAGCACTTCCCGGTAAAAGGAGATAGGCTGCTGGCCAAGGGCCTGTGGGTTGCCGAGATTGCACGGGATGATGCGTCTTCCCTGTTGCTTCAGTTCGGCCGCCCGTTGGGGAATCGGTCCGCGCACGGCGTACTCCATTTCGAGTATCCTGCGGTTGACCGTCATGTCCCAGGGCGCTTTGGCGTGCATGGTTCCGGTTCCGATAGGTTGCATTTTCAGGATCACTTAAATTATAGAATCCCGCCTCGTGTTTGTCGATGTATATTTGTCGATGCATAAATGACCGGCCCCGCGATCGCAACCGGCGAATATTCGCTTGACCACCCTTGGGGCACGGGGTAACTTCGCCCTATACCGAAACCTATGCAGACCGTGAATGGTACGCACTTTCCATCTTCGCCTGCAGGCAGACTGCCGCCATACCAGACCGCCCGTCGTATCGCGCCGGCCATGCGGCCGGAATTCAAGCGAATGACCGATGAAGGGCGTGTGCTGGCTTAACGCGGAGTGAGCGCAGGAGATACCCGGGAGGAATCATGATTCGAAGGTCCTTCATACCCATGGCCACGGCCGCCCTGACCGCGGCAGGAATAGCGTTCCTGGCGGTCGCGTGTGCGGACATGGAAGTGGCCGAGCAGACCGCTGACGCCGACGCCGTGATGGCGCCGATGTTCGAGGTGGACCCCCTGTGGCCCAAGCCGCTGCCCAACCACTGGATCCTGGGTTCCGCCATCGGCGTAACCGTCGACGCCAACGACAACATCTGGATCATACACCGCGGAAACGGCAACCCGAGCACGGAACTGGGCGCCGCCCAGGACCCGCCCGTGGCCGAATGCTGCATTCCGGCTCCGCCGGTACTCCAGTTCAGTCCCGAAGGCGATCTGTTGAACCATTGGGGCGGACCGGGAGAAGGATTCGACTGGCCCGGCTCGAATCACGGGATAACCGTCGACCCGAAGGGTAATCTCTGGATCGGCGGCAACGGGGGCGACGACGCCCATATCCTGGTTTTCGCCCAGGACGGCACCTTCCTGAAACAGTTCGGCGAACCGGGCGCGCGAAGGGCCGATTCCTTCGACGAGGCGGATCCGGAGTGGACCGGCAACAGCATGGACCCGGGGAATTTCGGGCGAGTGGCCAAGATCTCCTTCGACGCCTCCGCGAACGAGGCCTACGTGGCCGACGGCTACCTGAACAAGCGCGTCGCGGTGCTCGACATCGAGTCCGGGGCCCTGAAGCGGTACTGGGGCGCCTACGGCAACGAGCCGGATGACGCCAATATAGGTAGATACGACCCCGAAGCGCCGCCGGCGCAGCAGTTCCGCAATCCCGTCCACGCGGCCGATCCCTCGAACGACGGTCACGTGTATGTCTGCGACCGGCCCAACAACCGTATCCAGGTATTCCGGACGGACGGTACCTTCGTGATGGAAAAAGCACTCTCCGCCAACACGCTGGGCGCCGGGTCGACCTGGGACGTCGCCTTTTCAAAGGATGCGGACCAGAAATACCTGTACGTGGCGGACGGCCAGAACATGAAGGTGTACGTACTGTTGCGTGAAACCATGGAAGTGCTGACCACTTTCGGAGACGGCGGCCGCCAGCCGGGCCAGTTCTTCGGCACCCACAGCATCGCGACTGATTCGAAGGGCAATATCTACACCACGGAGACCTACGAAGGCAAGCGCGTGCAGAAGTTCACCTACATGGGTGAGGGCCCGGTCGAGCAGCAGGACCAGGGCGTGATATGGCCCTCTGCCTCCCGGTAGGGACGACTGATCGGGTCTCTCCTCTAGCGGGACGACGGGCGGCGACCGGCCGGGTTGCCGTCCGCGTCCTGCTGTCGCTCGCCATAGCCGGACTCACGGCAGCCGTGCCGTCGACCGGCGCATTCGGCCACGATATCCCCACCGACATCACGGTTCGCGCTTTCATCAAGCCGGAAGGCCAGCGCCTCAGGTTGCTCGTGCGGGTTCCCCTCGAGGCCATGCTCGACGTCACTTTTCCCCTGACCGGCCCCGGCTACCTGGACCTGTCCCGCGCCGACGAATCCCTGAGGGACGCCGCCATGCTGTGGCTCGGTCAGGAGGTGTCGATCTACGAAGACGGCACGCGCCTGGCCGTGCCCGAACTGGTGGCCGTCAGGGCCTCCCTTCCTTCCGATCCATCCTTTCACGCCTACGATACCGCGCTGGCTTCGACCAGGGGGCCGCCGCTCCCGGTCGGTACACAGATCTTCTGGCAACAGGTCATGCTGGACGTGCTTTTCGAGTACCGGATCACATCGGATCGTTCGGAGTTTTCTATCTTTCCCGGACTCGAAAGGCTGGGGATGCGGGTCTCGACCGTACTGCGCTTCCTGCCCGTTTCAGGGGGTGAACGTCTTTATCAGTATACCGGGAATCCGGGCCGTGTCGTACTCGATCCCCGCTGGCACCAGGCCGCGTTTCGTTTCGTGCAGCTCGGATTCACCCACATCCTCGACGGCATGGACCATCTCCTGTTCCTGTTGTGCCTGATCATCCCCTTTCAGCGCCTTCGCGTACTCGTGATCCTCGTTACCGCCTTTACCGTCGCGCACTCGGTCACGCTGGTCGCCGCCACCCTGGGCCTGACGCCCGCCGCCCTCTGGTTCGTACCTCTCGTGGAAACAGTGATCGCCGCCTCCATCGTCTACATGGCGCTGGAGAACATCGTTTCGCCCGGTCTGCGCCGGCGCTGGATGGCCGTATTCGGGTTCGGACTCGTGCACGGATTCGGTTTCGCCTACGCGTTGCGGGACATGCTGCCTTTCGGCGGAGATCACCTGGTGGTCTCGCTTCTGGCGTTCAACGTGGGAGTCGAACTAGGTCAGCTGCTCGTGGTCCTGGTCTGTGTCCCGGTACTTCGGATGCTCTTCAGGTTCCTTCCGGGTGAGCAGGCCAGGCAAAGTGAGCAGGCCGGGCAAACCGGGCAAACCGGGCAAACCGGGCAAACCGGGCAGATCGAGCAGGCCGGACGGACCGGGTGGGCCGGGCAACCCAGGCGGATCGGCGCGGTCATCCTCTCGGTCCTCGCGGGTCATACGGCCTGGCACTGGCTGGTGGAACGGGGTGCCGTCCTGTGGGAATTCGATGTGCTGGCCACGACGCCGGACGGCGCGCTGTACGGGGTGGTTGGACTCCTGGTACTGATGCTGATCATCGCCGCCTTCGCGGGATGGGCGTTCATTCGTCCGGGCCGTCCTGGCGGACTGCTTGAATGAAGGTCTCGGACAGCGCGAACACGCATGAGCTGCGCTCGCCGCCGAGACTGGGCTTCCAAACATCGACCGGATAGGGTTCGCCCGGTATCATGTGGCCGTTGAATATGATCTGGGCGGACCGGGCAAAGAACAGGCTGGAGAAAACGTCCCATCCATCCCTGAATCCCGGACCGGGCGCTTCGAGCAGTTCGGGGGGCTGCAGGCCGCCCCAGCGGGCGATGACCAGCTCATCCGCCGTTTCGATCGTCCACGCGGGCGCCTCGAGCACGCTGCCGGTTCGCGTGAAAGCAGCAGAGACCACCTCCAGTTCCGTGTCGTACATGCCGCCCCGGCCGCTCATCCAGTCCTGAATGAACGCGGCCATTTCCGGGTTGTCGGTACAGATCCTGCGATACGGCGATTCATGCTCGATCAGCACATAGGCCACGGTCCCTTCGCCGGCCGAACTGTAGTGCGTATGCCAGAGGCTTACCATCGCGGTGTTCTCCACGGCGTTCGGGAGACGTATGTAGTTGATCCAGTGCTGTCCCGTCCAGTGAAGCCTGCCCGGGTTGACGATCGGCCTGTCCATCCGGTCCCTCCGATGCGCATGTCCACGGTCCGCGTAGCCGGCCCGCGGTCTGCCTAACCGGCCTGCGGTCTGTATCCGTGTAAACTGATCCACGCAGGACCGACCGTCAAGGAAGGACTGGGAAACGGGCCGGCGAGGCCCTCGCCCGCGGCCCTTCCTCGCGGCCCTTCCTCGCGGCCCTTCCGCATAAATCGCTTGCCCGGTTTCGGCCCGTCCTGTACATTTTCCGCATCAGGTCTTACTATCGGGAGGCCGCGCAACGCGGTCTGTTCGGGCAAGCGGGCGTTCTTGCGCTCACTCCGGGAGTTTAGCGGCATGATCGGTGATATCGGCATGCAGGAACTGATGGTGATCTTCCTGATCGTCCTGCTCCTGTTCGGCGCGGACCGGATTCCGGCCCTGGCGAGGGGACTGGGCAAGGGTGTTCGGGAGTTCAAGCGGGTCGTGAACAATGCGAATACCGAAATCCAGCGCGCCATCGACATCGACGAGAAGGAACCGCCCCCGCGAAAGCCACCGCCGACAAAGGAATTGGACCGGTCATAGGACAACGGAACAGCAGGCTTGACGAATGGGCGTGCCGGCCGGTGGACGGTGCGCCCGTTTTGCATGATCCGGAGCCCACAGCGCTTTTCACGACTACTGGACATGTCCACTGCCGCCCTTCGCAAAGACGCAAGGTGCATATTCGACGCGGCCCTGCAAGCCGTAGATCCAGCGGCGGCCATCCGGCGCCATGTCGTACGTGAAGGAAACCAGCTGAATATCGGTGGCCGATGCTGCGACCTGGACCGGTTCGAAAACGTCTACGTCGTCGGAGCCGGCAAAGCAGGTTCGGTAATGGCCGGCGCCATGGAATCGCTACTCGGCGACCAGCTCACCGGGGGCATGATCAACGTCAAGTATGGCCATTCTACGCAGTTGCGGCGCGTGGAGGTGGTCGAAGCGGGCCATCCCATTCCCGACGCGGCGGGCGTGGCTGGAACGAAAAAGATCGTTGAGCTCCTGACGCCCCTCGGCGAAGACGACCTGGTGTTCTGCCTGCTTTCGGGCGGGGGATCCGCCCTCCTGCCGTTGCCTGCGGAAGGGGTGACGCTGGAGGAGAAACAGGCGGTAACGGAACTACTGCTGCAATGCGGCGCGACGATCAACGAGACCAATACGGTTCGCAAGCATATCTCGCGGGTAAAAGGTGGTCAATTGGCCAGGCTGGCGTCGCCCGCACGGCTGGTGAGCCTGGTGCTTTCGGACGTCATCGGGGACCCGCTCGACATCATCGCGTCGGGGCCCACGGTGCCCGATGAAAGCACCTTTGCCGATTGCCGGTCGATTCTCGAAAAGTACGGTCTGCGCGATAGACTGCCCGACACGGTGAATCGCCACCTGGAAGCGGGGTCGAAAGGGACCGTACCCGAAACGCCGGGGCGCGGTGATCCGGTCTTCGGTCGTACGCAGTCGGTCATGGTCGCCAACAACCGGCAGGCACTCGATTCCGCCCGTGCCGAGGCGGTGAGGAGAGGCTACAACCCGCTCGTGCTGTCCAGTACGATCGACGGCGAGACGCGTGAGGTCGCCCGTGTCTACGCCGCCATGGCCAGGGAGATCGAAGCGTATGGCGATCCGGTGCGGCGTCCGGCGTGCGTTATCTCGGGCGGCGAGACCACGGTCACGCTGAAGGGCGGCGGGAAGGGCGGACGGAACCAGGAATTCGTATTGGCCACCGTTTCGGGCATCGAGGGACTGGAACGGACCGTCGTGTTCAGCGCCGGAACGGACGGAACGGACGGTCCGACCGACGCCGCGGGCGCGGTGGCGGACGGGCATACGCTGGCCCGAGCCGCCGAAATGGGGCTGGACGCCGTCGCCTGCATGGACCGCAGCGACGCCTATCACTTTTTCGAACCGTTGGGCGACCTCGTCATGACGGGCCCTACCCATACCAATGTCATGGACCTGCGTCTATTGCTCGTCGGTTGAGGACGCAAAAGGCAGGGATCGACCATGATGAACGAAGCACAGAGGTATTTGTTCGACCTGACCGGTTTTCTGCACCTGGAAGGCGCCCTCGGAGAAGCAGCGCTCGCCGAGGCGCTTGACGCCGCGGAGCGGTACATCCGGACGCCCGCCGAAGATCTCCCGCCGGACTTCGGAAGCAGGGACGGCCGTATTTACGACAACGGATTCGCCTTCGACAAGGCACTGGAGCGGCTGGTCTTCCAGCCAAGCTACTGGCCCATCGTAAAGGAGTTCACGTCAGGCAAACCCCGTTTCGTCCGGGGGTCCATGCTCGTGAACCAGCCCGGCGGAGTCGTCGATCCAGGATCGCTCCACTGCGCACGCGAAGCCTACGGTTGGCAAAGCACGCGCTACGAATGTCGGGACGGCCGTATTTACTGCGATGATTTCGTCGTATTCACCTATCTCACCGACGTGAATCCCGGCGACGGCGGACTCGTGGTCGTGCCCGGGTCCCACAAGTGCCATTTCGACCGCCCCGATTCGGTATTCGACGGGGGCGACCTGGAAGACGACGCACCGCCAGGCACGATCAACATCACCCCCAGGGCGGGCGATGCGGTGATCATCTCCGAGCTGCTCACGCACGGTACCCTCCGGTGGAAGCCAACCGACCGGAAACGTATCGTACTCGTGCTTCGGTACGCGCCCCAGTACAGCGGTGGCGGACCGTGGACGACGGACACGCTCAAGGCCCGGCTTTCACCCGAGACCAATGAACTGATGGCCCTCGCATCCTTCACGGAGGTCAAGGACGTCGCCCAGAGGGAAGTGGTCTCGTTAACTGAATGATCCGTTCGCTACTCCGGCAGCAGACCTGACCCGGAAGCGGGCCTGGCTCGTCGCCGCCCGGACTCGGCAGCGGGTCTGTATTGGCAACGGACCGGACCAGACAGCGGCACTGACCCGGCAGCGGCCCGGAACGTCGTAAAGGCAAGGTACATGGACACAGCCTGGCAGGAACAGATCGCGAAAGAGACCGACTGCGCGTTCCGATTCGACGAAACGGCCAGGGTCCTGTACAGCACGGACGCCAGCATCTACGAAATCCAGCCGCTGGGCGTCGCGTATCCGGCCCATGCGGACCAGGTCTCCCGCATCCTCCGTTTCGCCTACGAAAGAGGCATTCCCGTCACGCCCCGCGGCGGGGGCACCAGCCTGGGCGGCCAGGCGGTGGGCCGCAGCATCCAGGTCGATTTCTCCCGGCACATGAACCGGATCCTCGAGGTCAACGTCGAGGAGCAGTGGGCCCGGATCCAGCCCGGCGTGGTGCTCGACGAACTCAACGCCCACCTAAAACCGATGGGACTGCACTTCGCCCCGGACGTCTCCCCGAGCAACCGGGCGAACGTCGGCGGCATGATCGGCAACAACTCCTGCGGTTCCCATTCCATCATCTACGGCAAGACGATCGACCACGTCCTTGAACTCGATGTGGTCCTGAGCGACGGCACGCGGACGGTCTTCAAGCCGGTCGGCGACCGCGAATACGGCGAGAAGGCCGCAACCGGCGGCCTGGAGGGCCGGATCTATCGCGAAATCCGCCACATCGCCCACGAAAACCGCGACGAGATCAAAGCCCGGTATCCCCGGATCATGCGGCGCGTGGGCGGGTACAACCTGGATGAATTCACCGGTGACGGTCCCTTCGACCCCTGCAAAATGATCGTCGGGTCCGAAGGTACCCTGGCCGCCGTGACCGAGGCGCGCGTCAACCTGGTGCCGCTTCCGGCCCATAAGGCCCTCAGCATTTGCCACTTCTCGGATCTGATCGAATCCATGGAAGCGACGGTCGAGATCCTGAAGACCGATCCTTCCGCCGTGGAACTCACCGACAAGACCATACTGGACCTGGCCAAGGAATCCCCCGCGGCCGCCCATCAGCGCGACTTTATCGAAGGCGATCCGGAAGCCATCCTCATGGTCGAGTACTATGGGGAAACGGAAGGCGAGGTCACGGACCGCCTGGACGCCCTCGATTCCCTCCTTCGGGAGAAGAACCTGGGCTACGCCTGCGTCCGGGCCACGACCGCCGCCGCCCAGTCGGACGCCTGGGCCATCCGGAAGGCCGGACTGGGACTGCTGATGGGCATGAAGGGGGACACCAAGCCGGCGACTTTCGTGGAGGACACGGCGGTCTCGCCGGAGAAGCTCCCGGACTATATCCGCGACTTTCGCGACATCGTCCACAAACACGGTACGGTGGCGTCCTACTACGCCCACGCCAGCGTGGGAACGATCCACATCCGGCCACTCATCAATCTCAAGGAAGCCGAGGGCGTCACGCGCATGCGGGCGATCGCCGAAGAAATCCGCGACCTGGTCCTGGCCTATGGTGGCGCGGTCAGCTCCGAGCACGGCGACGGGCTCGTGCGGAGCGAGTGGAACAAAAAGGTATTCGGCCCGCGGCTGTACGAGGCCTTCAAGGCGGTCAAGGCCGTGTTCGACCCGAACGGCATCATGAATCCGGGCAAGATCATCGCGAACCAGAAGATGACCGATAACCTGCGATTCGGCCCGGCATACCAGGCGGAAGAGATCAACACGTATTTCGATTTCTCGGGCGACGGCGGGTTCTCGCGGTCCATCGAGCTCTGCAACGGGGTCGGCGCCTGCCGCAAAAAGCTGGTGGGGACCATGTGCCCGTCCTACATCGCCACGCTCGACGAGGAGCACAGCACCCGGGGCCGAGCGAATGTGCTCCGGGCCGCCCTGTCGGGCAAGCTGGACGGGGAGGGGTTCACAAGCGACCGGGTCTACGAAGCCCTCGACCTCTGCCTGGAATGCAAGGGCTGCAAGGGCGAGTGTCCCTCCAACGTCGACATGGCCAAGATGAAGTACGAATTCCTCGCCCACTACTACGAGAAACACGGGCTGCCCTTGCGCAATCGCCTGTTCGGCCGCATCGAAACCCTCAACCGGCTCGGTTCCGCCTTTGCGCCGCTGAGCAACCGGATCGTGAACCATCCCTGGCATAAGCGGATCCTTGAACGGACGATCGGCGTGGACAGGCGGCGGTCCCTTCCGGAGTTCGCCGAAGTTACGTTCGAGCAGTGGTTCTATCAGCGCGGTTCGGGCGGTCCGGGCGGTTCGACGGAGGAGGCCGACCGCGATCGGCCTACAGTCGTCTTCTTCCCGGACACCTTCGTCAACTACAGCGAGCCCCACATCGGCATGGCCGCCGTGGAAGTCCTGGAGAGCGCCGGCTACCGCGTGGTGCTGGCCGAACCCCGCGCCTGCTGCGGCAGGCCCCTGATCTCGAAGGGCATGCTGCGCCAGGCCCGTGCAGCCGCCGAATACAACATCGCCCAGCTTGCCCGGTACGTGGACCGCGGATGGACCATCGTGGGATGCGAACCCAGCTGCGTCATGACGTTCCGGGACGACTACCGCGACCTCGTGGACGACCCGCGGGCCGACCGGCTCGCAGAAGGCATGCTCATGATCGACGAGTTCCTGGTCCGGGAACACGGGGCCGGCCGCCTTTCGCTTCCGGTCGAGCCCATTGACCGGACGATCAGTCTGCACGGGCACTGCCAGCAGAAGGCCATCGCCGGAACCAACTCCACTGTGGCCGCCCTGGAACTGGTGCCCGGGTATGAGGTCACGACGTTGAACACCGGGTGCTGCGGCATGGCCGGCAGCTTCGGCTACGAACGGGAGCACTACGACCTGTCCATGAAAATCGGCGAAGACCGGCTCTTCCCCGCCGTCCGCGCCGCCGATGAGGGAACGGAATTCGCCGCGACCGGGACTTCCTGCCGGCACCAGATCGCCGACGGCACAGGCAGGACTGCCTTCCATCCGATCGAACTGATCAGAAGAGCCCTCGGCGACCGACGGAGCAACCAGCGTTGAACCGCGCACCCTGTTACTCCACTTTTTCCATTGTCGCCCTGGACCCCGATACGGGAGATCTCGGCGTGGCGACCCAGTCGAAGTATCTCGCCGTGGGATCCGTGGTTCCCTGGGCGCGGTTCAACGCCGGCGCCATCGCCACGCAGGCCTGGGCCAACGCGTCCTTCGGCCCCAGGGGGCTCGACCTGCTCGAACAGGACGTCGGCGCCATCGATACCCTTGAACGCCTGATCGGAACGGATACCGGCCGGCAGTCCCGCCAGGTCGGCGTGGTGGATCTCGACGGCACGGCGGCGGCCTTCACCGGGGAGCAGTGCCAGGAGTGGGCGGGGCACGTAACCGGTCCGGGCTACGTCTGCCTGGGTAACATCCTCGCGGGTGAAGAGGTGGTCGCCGTCATGGCGGAAACCTTCGAGGCACCCGGCGAGGAAGATTTCGCGGCGAAACTGCTCGCCGTACTCACGGCCGGCCAGGAAGCCGCTGGCGACCGGCGGGGCATGCAGTCGGCTGCCCTGCTGGTGGCAAGGGAAGGCGGGGGTTGCGGCGGTACTTCCGACTACCTCGTGGACCTGCGGGTCGACGACCATGCCGCGCCCATCGAGGAACTGAAGCGCCTGTACCTGCTCCATGGAAGGCTCAATCCATGAAGTCCGACATGCAGCGCGCCAAGCTTGTCCTGCTCACCGTGGTTCACTTCCTGGTGGACCTCTTTTCCTCCCTGTTGACGCCCATTCTTCCCGCGCTCGTTACGCGACTGCAGCTTTCCCTCACGCAGGCCGGCCTGCTCGCCGGGCTTCCGGCCATGACCTCCTCACTGGTCCAGCCCCTGATGGGCATCCTGGGGGACAGGATGGAGAAACGGTATTTCATCATCCTCGGTCCGGTGTTCTGCGCTGTATTCATGTCTGCCGTGGGACTGGCGCCCTCCTTTCTCGTGCTGCTGCTGTTCATTATCCTGGGCGGGTTCGGCACCGCCAGTTTCCACCCGCAGAGCGTCTCCATGGCCGGCGACGTCAGCGGTTCGAGACGCGGATACGGCGTGTCGCTTTTCATCGTCGGCGGGACCGCCGGGCTGGCGGCAAGTCCCTTCGTGGTGCCCCGTATCGTGGAACGCTTCGGTCTCGAAAGCCTGGTCTGGCTCGCGGTTCCCACGGTAATCGCCGTACTGGCCATGGCCCGGGTCATCCCCATCCGGAACGAGGACAGGCGCGTCACCCGCCTGGCCGATGTGGGCGCTTCGTTCCGACCGAACCTGTGGCCCATGGTCAATCTCACGGTGGTGGGCATCATCCGTACCATCTCCGGGGTCGGTTTCGCCACCTTTTTCGTGTTGCTGCTCAAGGACCGGGGCCTTACCCTGCAGCAGGGGGGCGACCTGCTCTTCGTATTCCAGGGCGGCGCGGTGATCGGTGGGTTCGTCGGCGGCTGGCTTTCGGACCGGCTGGGACGGAGCCGCGTGATCTGGTCCACGATCCTGCTTTCCACCCCCTTTCTGTTCCTTTCGCTCTACGACACCGGTCCGCTGCTCCCGGTCTGGCTGTTTCTTGCCGGCTTCATGAACATGGCGTCCAATTCTGTTTCCGTCGCCATGGCCCAGGAGCTCGTCCCGGACAGCGCGGGAACGGCCTCCAGCTTCCCCATGGGCTTCAGCTGGGGCGCGGCGGGTGGCGCGCTGATCGTCTTCGGCGGTGTCGCGGACCGCATCGGCGTGGTGGCGACCCTTGAAGTGCTGGCACTGATCCCGCTGGCCGCCGTGGCGCTGGCCCTGATGTTGCCGCGGGACCGCGAATTCCGAAGGGCCGCTACCCGCGTGCGCAAGGCGGCCGCGGCCGTAGAGGAAGTGACCTGATCCCTGCGGGATCCCAAGATTTCAAGGAGGGTCTTCATGTCTGACCGTGTCGTGCGCCTGACCGGACTCTCAGCGCTGGACGATGTCATCGCCTCGTCGTCGGAACGTCCCGTTTTCGTCTACAAGCACAGTACGGTGTGCCCGGTGAGCGCCCGGGCCGCCGATCAATACCACGATTTCGCGGACGATTTCGAGAACGTGGACGAGGACATGGACACGGACCCGTCCACGCCGCTGTTCACCCAGGTCATGGTCATCGAGAACCGGGATCTCTCCAATGAGATCGAATCCCGCCTGGGCATCACGCACGAGTCGCCGCAGCTGCTGCTGCTCCGGGACGGGAAAGTGACCTGGCACGCTTCCCATTTTTCCATCACGGGCAAGGACATAAAGAACGCACTGGAGGACTGAGCATTGTCGAGACACGCAGTCATCGTGGGCGCGGGGGTGACCGGCCTCAGCACGGCCTATCATCTCGCCCTCAAGTCGTATGGAAGCATCACGGTCGTCGAAAAGGGACGCGTGGGAGATGGCGCCAGCAGCCGGGCCGCCGGGATCATTACGGGACTGCTTTGGTCGGAAACCGGCATCCTGGCCCGCAAGATCAGCCTGACCCGGTTCAGGGAAATGTCCGGGGAACTGGATGGCTACCGGTACCAGGATGTGGGGTGTCTGAACCTGTTCGACGCGGCGAGCTGGCCGGAAAGGGAACGGCTGTTGCCCCTGTACGACCGCCTGGGTGTGGAATACACCATCATGGACCGTACCGAGATGGCCGCGGCCTGGCCGGACCTGGCACTGACCGGTGAACCGGTCGGGCTATTCGATCCCCTGGGCGGCTACAGCGAGCCGGATCACTACCTCCCGGCCCTGGCGGACGGTTGCCGTGCCCTGGGCGTGGAGATCAGGGAGGGATGCATGGTCTCCGACTTCATCGTGGATGGGGGACGCATGGCAGGCGTTGTCATCGATGGAAAGCGCATCGAAGCCAATGCCGTGGTGAGTACCGTTCACGTATGGACCCTGAAGGTACTGGAAACCATCGGGGTGCAGCTGCCCCTGAAGTCCTTCGTGCACCAGCGTTACGTCACGGCGCCGCTGCCCGCCCCGGTCCGGATCCCGGCGGTCAATGCCAATCCCTACGGGGGATACCTTCGGCCGCATTACGGGCAGCGCTTGCTTGCGGGCATCGAGAACCCCGAGGCGCCTGAGTTTCACGTGCCCGGCCGCGATTTCCTGATGTCGACGATTACCCCGCCGCATGGGCTCGACGAGGCCGCGCGGGAAAACCTGCTCCCGCTGGTCCCCGTGGCCGGGTGGACAGACCGGACGGGTCAGACGGACCGCGCCAACCATACCGGCCATACCGGCTGGGAAATCGAGAAGGCGGGCCTGCTGTCCTTCTCCGCGGACGGCGAACCGGTCCTCGGACCCGTGGAGCGTTTTCCGGGGCTGTACGTGGGCGTCGCCTTTCATTCCGGTGGCTTCGCCTACAACCCGGCGTCCGGGGAATTGCTGGCAGGATGCGTCGCGGACGGGCGGCCCGAAATCGATATCGGGGACTTCTCGCCGAGTCGGTTCGATCCCCAGGAGACGGAGGCCTACAACCGGAACCGGATCACACACGGCGAATACAGCCTGCCGGGGCAATCCCGTAGGCATTGAAGAGTGTTGTTTTAACTCCTAAGGACTTTCTCCACCAGTTTATTTCCACTACTAATGTATCTTGATTTGTTGGGTTGAAAGAAATAATCGTGGAAAGAAGTGCAAGCATTCCTTTAAATACAAAAAAGTTGACACAACGAAATGTTTAGCGTCTATTTTGTGCCTTAGGGGTTTTTAAACAAACGGAGAAGGAGCAGAAAATGGCATTTAACATTAAAGAAGAAGCTATGGAGTTACTTCTAAAAGCTCACAACACTAAAGAAGGATATATCAGTCTTCAATATGATCAATTTGGCAGTCAGTATGTTCGTATTGGAGACTGGCATTCTTCCGCTTTGATTGGTAGGTGGAAGAAACAGTTTGAAGCTATAGTATCTTATCTCCTTAATGAAGGGTATATAGAACCAAGTGGATCGAGCTATGAATTGACTCTAAGAGGTTGGGATACAGGCGACGAATTGAAAGGAGAGGTTATAACGTGAAGCGTTGCCTAGATTGCCACTTTCTAAGTAAGTACCATATCGATATTGAGGGTATCAGACGCCATTTTTGTTGGACTGAAGACGAACGTGTTGAAAAGAAAATACCTGAACAGTATTTACCTTGTTGTTTTAAAGGCGTATGGAATGCAGGCGAAGACAGATCTTTTTTAGCACCCGCAAAGTTTCAGGAGACTTTAACCAAAGACAGAAACGAAACATGCTTTTACATCAAGTATCAAGAAGGAATGATGTTTGACGCGGCAACAGAACTTTATCGGATGTACACTGATAACCGTCAGTTAAAGAAAAGTAATAGAAACACCATGATTGCTCTTTGGATCGCAGCTACAGGTTTAGTGTTAAACACCATTGTGCAAATATTGAAATAGATAGTTCATTTAAAAACACTAGAACGCTAAGGCCCTATTTTAGTTAGTAGGGCCTCTTCTGTTTATACATGAGACAGGATCCTAATACTAGGTCTTATGGTTGAAGTACAGGCAAATCAAGCATTGTGTTTGGAACTCAAATCCTATCTATCAGGTCTCTGCCCTTGTTACTTAAATTACTGAAATAACGCCACTAAATGAGACCAATTACGCAGAACATAACTAGAAGTACTAAACTATTACAGCATTTGGATTCAAGTAGACTGGAGTGTTTTCGCCAATCACTGATCGAATGGTACCGCAATTATCGGAGAGACATGCCGTGGAGGCAGACCAAAGACCCCTACGCGGTCTGGGTCTCTGAAATCATGCTCCAGCAGACGCGGGTAGACCAGGTTCGGCCTTACTACGACCGATTCATGGATCGTTTCCCCACGGTAAAGCACCTCAGCAAGGCCCCGCTCGAGGTCGTCCTGAAGGCATGGGAAGGCATGGGGTACTACGCCAGGGCGAGGAACCTACATCGTGCCGCCCGCCTGATCGTCGACGAACACGGTGGGCAGATACCCGAAGATCCCGCGCGAATCTCGGACCTGCCGGGCATCGGACCCTACACGACTGCCGCCATATTGAGCATTGCTTTCGGGAGGGACTGCCCGGTCGTCGACGGCAATGTCGTTCGCGTATTGAGCCGCCTGTTCCACCTGACCGACAACCCGGCTTCCTCTGCGGCCAGAAAGCGAATAGATGGTATCGCCGGTCGACTCCTCGCCCGGGGGCGGGCGGGCGACTTTAACCAGGCCATGATGGAGCTGGGGGCCACGATTTGCACGCCGCGCAAGCCCCGCTGTGGTGCATGTCCCGTGAACCCGTTTTGCGAAGCCCGTAAATTGCTGCCGGACCCTTCGGTGCTGCCGCGTAGACAGCCGCGCAAGCAACGGCCTCACCATCATGTCGCCGCCGCCATCGTACGCCGGGACGACAAGGTGCTGATCGTCCGGCGGCCGACGGAGGGCCTGCTGGGTGGATTGTGGGAGTTTCCGGGCGGGATTTCGAAGGAAAAGGCAGTCAGCAAGAGGATACTACATAACGAAATCAAACGACAACTGGGCATCGAAATCCGTGTCGGCCACGTGTTCGCGACCGTCAAGCACGCCTTTACCCATTTCGAGATGACGCTACAGGGCTACCTTTGTACGTACCTCAGTGGAGAAGCGCGACATCGCGACGGTAATGACTTCTGCTGGATTCGGTTCGGTGAATTTGAACGGTATGCCTTCCCCAAAGCGCATATACGACTCATCGAATCCATAACGGTAGTGGAATGAACAACGTAAACTACCTCGTTCCTAAAACTCGAGGCGTGAGGTCGAGACCAATAGGTCAACATCCATTCTGTATCCCCGTCTAAGCTCTATCCCACTCCGCGTGAACGGTGCAGGCCGAAAGCTGAACTCGCCTTACAGTAATCTTGGCATCGGACCGGTCAATTGCCACCACGGCCTCCACACGTTCATCTACGGTACATTCGATAACTGGCGCGTCACGTTCGAAGACCTGTAAGGGAGCCTGCTGAATAGAGTCAAAGATGCTGACCGGAATCTCAACAAGCTGGTATTTCTGCGGCGCGTTGCCTACGTCATCCCGAAACGCTCGTATCATGACGATTTGATCAACGGTTTCCTGGTATTGTCTGAACAATTCAAGGGTACGGTCTCGCCGATCTCTTGCGGTGCGAGTGTCCTGAATCCACGCGGCCTCCGTCAGTTTGGAAATGTGCAATGTCGTATCGGATAAGCCCATGGCGGCGGTGGACTTAAGAGACAATCTCCGCTGGTTGCCCGACGCCGGACGAACGACCATATCAATGAATCGCTGAGTTTGAGAGCCTGGAGGATCGACTGACCAGTGCAGGTGTTCACAGGCGTTTCTAAACACTGTTTCAAAGGACGAAAGTCCCAATGGCTCGGTTGTAGCCCCATGGTGTACCGATAACGCAAGCCCAAAGTACTCAATCCAATTCGGTTCGCTTGTCAGCCATGTCCCACTAGATCGAATGTTTGCACTCGGAGGATTCGCCAAAGACTCCATGACTCTTGCAACAAATTCGATCTTGACAGGAGAAAACGAATCGAGCGTCGCTTTGAGTTCATCAAGCGTCATGGCGCACTCAACCTTCGTTCAATCAGGTCTACGTAGTCGGGCTTTATCTCAATCCCAACCCAACTAAGACCGAGTTCACTTGCCGCAAGAAGAGTAGTCCCCGAACCCGCATACGGATCAAGTACGATACTGTCGTCGCGGGTTGTGATGGCTACACAGCATCGAGCAAGCGAAAGAGGCATCATTGCGGGATGATCATCTGCTTTCCCATTAACTCGCTTCAACGGTTCAGTAGGGATCTCCCAAACCGTTCGCAGGCGACGATTATGCGGTCCCTTGACGATTTCGTGATCGTAGTAATAGTCCTTTTCTTTGGACAAGAGGAAAACAGTTTCGTGCGCTTTAGTCGGGCGGTCTCGAACGGACTCTGGATGGGCATTCGGCTTGTACCATATGACCTCACTGCGAACCCACCAACCCGCATCCTGAAGAGCAAACGCCAGTCTCCAGGGAACACCTATCAAGTCCTTTGGCTTGAGTCCTTTCGGCGTCGGCGGCCGAACTGCCATCGCACGTGCACGGTTTTTACGATCTGGTGCTCGATATCTCCGGTTGCCGGAGGTGTAGGAGTCACCAACATTCAGCCAAACCGTGCCATCGTCGCGCAGGACACGCTTTATCTGCTCGAAGGTGCAAACAATGCTCTTAACAAAGCCTCGTAAGCTGTCGTCCCGCCCAATCTGTTCAGCAACCCCGTAATCACGTAATGACCAATACGGAGGTGAAGTGACAACTGTTTGTACGGATTTATCAGGGAGTAGCTTCAGAGCTTTCGTGGCATCGCCGCAAATCACCATAGGGCGCTTTATAGTCTTAAATGGCGTACCGTTAGGTGAGTTCACTCGAATATGCGGTTCTCGCCGCTCATTCCCTGCTTGTGGACACCGTTGAAGGGATCGCTCGAAACGCGCTATCTGGTGCCCTTCAAATAACATCGCCTGCAGGTTTTCGTCGTTCACATTCCACCCACATTTTTAGGATTCGATGAGCCTGTGGAAGCTGCTTGCCTAAATGTTTCTGTGATGCCCAACATTTAAATGTAGTCCAAATGTATATTTAGCTTTCGGCACCCACATAACGTGCGCGCCGGACGGGTACTACCCATCCGGCGCAATCCCGTCCGGCACGGCATACTACCTGGCGCTACCGGGCGCTGCCGGGCGCCGCCGCCGATTCAGCGCCGCTTCACAGAGGGTTCGGGACGGGCGGCCGGTTTCCCGGCGACGCCGTTGTTTTCGACGGATTCGTCCTGGCCCGGGGGGGCGAATATCGCACGGACTTTCTCTTCGATCTCCCCGGCGAGGTCCCCCTGTTCCCTGAGCAACTGCCGCACGTTCTCGCGGCCCTGCCCGAGCCTTTCGTCATTGTAGGAAAACCAGGTCCCGCTCTTTTCAATGATGCCGTTGTTGACCCCGAGTTCGATCAGGTCGCTCTCTTTGGAAATCCCTTCCCCGTAGATGATATCGAACTGCGCCTCGCGGAAGGGCGCCGCCAGCTTGTTCTTCTTCACGGTACCCCGTACCTGGATCCCCGCCGAGGCGTCGTCTCCCTTGATGTTCCCGATCCTGCGCACCTCGATCCGGACCGAGGAATAGAACTTCAGGGCCAGCCCTCCGGTCGTCGTTTCCGGATTGCCGTACATTACTCCGATTTTCTGGCGGATCTGGTTGATGAAGATCAGGCAGGTCCTGGACCGGTTGATCACCGAGGTCAGCTTTCGCAGCGCCTGCGACATCAGGCGGGCCTGCAGGCCGACATGAGAATCACCCATTTCTCCTTCTATTTCGGCCCTCGGGACCAGCGCGGCGACAGAGTCGATGACGATCACGTCCACGCCGCCGCTGCGGACCAGGATCTCGGCCACGTCGAGGGCCTGCTCGCCCGTATCCGGCTGATGGATGAGCAGTTTGTCCATGTCCACGCCGAGGGCCCGCGCGTAGCGGATGTCCAGCGCGTGTTCCGCGTCGATGAAGGCGGCCATCCCGCCCAGTTTCTGGGCCTCGGCCACGATATGCTTGGCCAGCGTGGTCTTTCCGGAGGACTCGTTACCGTATATTTCCACCACGCGGCCGCGCGGCACGCCGCCGATGCCCAACGCCAGATCGAGGGTCAGCGATCCCGTTGGTATGGACTCGACGGACAGTTGGGGGTTCTCGTCTCCCATCCTGATGATGGAACCCTTGCCGAACTGCCGCTCAATCTGCGATATGGCGCCGCTCAGCGCCTTCTCCCTTCCCGGATCGTTATCGTTCATGTCCGCGATCTCCCCTTCGTTGATGCAAGTGAACGTCTTTTTGGCATACCCTGTCCAATATGCCAAACATTTGTGTAGTGTCAAGCGAATTTCGCCTGACTATAATGAAATGGTCGTAAACCGGGTGAGGAAACTTGGAAAAATGTATTCCCGAACGACCCGAAAGTAAAGAAATATCGCGCCAATCCGGCCTGTTGCCGTGCACATGGTAAAAAACTGGAGAGGAAGGGCTTCGAAAGCCGTATATTATGACTATACACCCCCGTCTCCGTCGCTGGCCCCGTCGACATTTACGGAGCGTGAAATGAATGCATTCAGGAAAATCATCTGTCTCGGAGCAGCGGCCGTCTGCCTCCAGTGGGCATCATCGGGCTGTGCGGGAGCGGGTGCGCCGAGAACCATTTCCGACGACGCCGACAGCGCGAGCGTGAAAGCATCCGGTCTCGCACTAATGAACGAAGGCGACTACGAAGGCGCCATCGCCTTCTACCGCCGGGCGCTGGCCCTGGACCTGACGGACTCCGAGGCCTTTGGAAACCTGAGCGTGGCCTATTACTACCTGGGCAGATACGACGAGGCGTTGCGGGAAGCGCTGCAGGCCGTCGTGCTGTCGCCCGAAGAAATCAACTGGCGGCTCAACCTGGGCGCGATCTATACCCGCAAGGGGAACCACGAAGGAGCGGCGAGAGCCTATAGCGCGGCCGTGAGTATCGCCCGCGACCTGCCGGAGCAGAACCGCTATCAACTCCGGAATGCCCTGATGGGCCTGGGCCGGTCCAGCGAACTGTCCGGTGCGTACGACCAGGCGCTGGACGCGTACGAGGAAGCGCTGGTTTTTGCACCCGATGACGTGGCATTGCTGACCGGGGTCGGCAACATATACTTCCGGCAGGGACGGCTGGAGGAGGCCGAGGCGTCGTATCACCGGACGTTGGCACAGGATTCCACGCATTCCGTGGCCAGGTACAATATGGCGCTGGTCTATTCCCGGTCGGGGCGATACGACGAGGCCTTCGGACTGCTGGCGGACAACCCCGTGCTGGACCGGCGGCTCGAGAGCGCACTGGAAGGCAGTACCGTAAGCGCCGTGGACCGGTCGAAGACCCAGAGCATCACGGCCTACCGCGCCAGGTTCGGGAGGATGGGCGGACCCCCGTCGCCCGGCAGCCGGCAGGGACGCCGGCCACCGCCCTATGTCCATGTGAGGGGGCTGACCTATTACGAACAGGGCGCGTACGCGGAGGCGATGCAGGCCTTCGAACAGGCCCTGGCCGAGGATCCCGGGCTTGCGGAGGCCCATCTGTACATCGGAAACATCTTTGCACTGCAGGACCGCCAGGCAGAGGCGGTCGAAGCCTATGAAACGGCGATCGCCGTCGACGGGCAGTTCTTCGAAGCCTACAACAACCTGGGCACCGTGTATGCCAACACGGACCGCACAGAAGAAGCCATGGACGCCTACGGGAAGGCGCTCGCGTTAAACGACCGTTTCTACGACGCCCGTACCAACCTCGGACTGCTGTACGCGGAGGCGGGCAGGCTGGACGAAGCGGTCGAGGAGTTCAAGAAGGTCATCCGCGCCGAAGTAGGCATCGCCGAGGTCCACAACAACCTCGGCATCGTTTATCTCAGGCAGGGGAAGGATGAAGAGGCCAGCGAACAGTTCAACAGGGCCATCGCGCTTCGCGGCGATTTCCCGGAAGCCTACAACAACCTCGCGCTCTCTTACAGCCGGGACGCCGCCCTGGACGACGTGATCGAGACCTGGCACGGACTCGCGGCCGGATGGGCCGGCCGCGATACCTCGAACCGCGCGGGCTTCGACTGGATGCCGCTCCGGCGGGTGGCCGCCCGTTCTTCCGCCGTGGGCGGTGCAGCACGGTCGGCGTACCGGGAAGGGGTCGAAGCCGCCTTCGGTTACGATCTTGAAACCGCGCTTTCACACTTTCGGGAAGCCCTTGCGGCACGGCCTGGCTGGAACGCCGCGCAGCTGGCCGTGGCCGCTGTATTGCTGGCCCAAGGAAAGTGGGAGGAGGCGGCGACAGCGGTCGAGCAGGCGATTGACCCGGAGACCGCGGACCCGCTGCCCAACGCCATCCTGGCCATCGCAAGGGCTTCCGGCGGCGACTTCGAGTCCGCGCTCACAGCATGGGAGGGTGCGGTACGCCTGTCCGGCGCGCGGGACGGCTCCGCTCCGTTCGAGGCGCTGACGGCGATGCGTGCGAAAACGGAGGCCGCGGACCGGGTGTTGCGCGCCCTGGACCGGGCTGTGTCGCTGCGTCCGCGGTTCACGACCGCGCATTTCAATATTGGCCTTGTCAACGATATGCTTCATCGCTACCATCAGGCCATACTGAGCTACCGGGAAGTCGTCCGCTTCGCTCCGGAGCTGGGCGCCGGGCATTTCCGCCTGGGTATCGCGTACTTCCGGATAGGCGATTTCGAGAAGGCCCGGGATTCGCTACGTGCGTATATTCGTCTCTCCGAGGACCCCATGCTGCTTCCCCAGGTGGAGACTTTTTTGAACAGATCGGGATAACCGGCGCCGCTGCATGCCCGGAAGAGAAACCTGCGCGAAATGACGGAAAAAACGCTCGAACAGGTCGTCGGGGAAAGGCCGTTCCGCGAGTATGCCGCCTGGTGGCCGGTAGGGAGCGCTTTCACCGCGTTCATGTCCGAAGCCATCGTCAGCGAATGGAGAGCGCTGGAACTCGACAGCGGCGTGCTGGAACCCGACCGCGGCGCGCTGGACCCCGACAGCGGCGCGCTGGACGACGTCCGGGAAGACGCGGAAAAGTACATCAGGACGGTGTACGGCAGGCCGGCCAGGCAGGAGTTACTGGAAGCCTTCGTTCACCCGGACAGTGAAACGGCGCTGCAGTCGGGCGAATTCGACGCCCTTTCCTATGCGTTCTACCGGTCGGCCTTCCGGCACATTGAAAGGCATCCGGATCGCTTCGATGAGGGACTGGAACGGGAACGCCGTCTGTTTACCATCCGGGTGGGCAAGTTGTTCTTCAACCACCTGAATCGTCACCTCGCGCTGGACCTGCCCGACGGCCTGAACACGCCGGGCCAGCTCGGACAGTTGTCCGCCGCCATCGATCGCGTCGGCCGTTTCCTGCACGACCAGGGATATCTCCGCAGTCACTTCGCCTTCCGATTCGACGTGGACATAGAGCAGGGAGCATCTCGAATCACGCAGCATGCCGATGACGTCATTTCCCGTCTGGGGAAAGGCGATCTGGCCTACGCGCTGTACGAGATGGGCTATCCCGTCATACTGCCCTCCGCGGTCTACCTCTACCACACGATCGGGGAAGCGCAGCATCATTCCTCCCGAACCATCGAGAACCTGTTCGGCGAAGTGGGATACGACGCCAGGGAGACGGACGACTTCGATCCCATCGGATATCCATCGGAAATGGTGGTGGAACTCTGGGAGATCCGCAGCCTGTGAAACCCGCGAGTCCCGACACGCTGGTTGATGTCGACCGGTATCCGCTGGAGAACCTCGACAGCCGCGACGGCCAGGCATTCCTCGCTTCCTGCCGATCCGGACTCGAGGAGCAATCCATCTGCGTACTCGAAGGGTTTTTGAATCCCGCGGCGTTGGCCGGCATGGTGCGGGAGACCAGCGCCTTGACCTCGATCGGTTTCTACTACGACCGGCCGCGCACGAGCTACGAGGGAAACGACCACGTCGACCGGACCTGGCCTCCCGGCCATCCCCGGACCGTCGAGCATGTCAACCGCTACCGCCAGGTCCTCAACTACCAGATCCCAAACGACAGTCTCGTGCGCAGCGTATTCCATTGGCCGGCCCTGACCGAATTCGTGCGAAGGGTGCTCGGGTTCGATACCCTGTATACGAGCGCCTGTCCCCATCTCGCCCTGACGCTTCAGATCGCGCACGAGGGAGATAGCAACGGGTGGCACTTCGATTCCAATAACGGCAATATCACGCTGTTGATCCAGGCGCCCGATGCCGGCGGGGTATTCGAATACGTACCGGACCTCAGAGCGGACCACGACGAACATTACGACGACGTGCGCGCCGTCTTCGAAGCGCCTGGAAAACGTGTTCGCCGCACAGCCATCCGGCCGGGAACGCTGGTGCTGTTCAACGGCAAGTACGCCCTGCACCGGGTGTCACCGGTCGGTCCGACGAAACGGCCCCGGATAATCGCGATCTTCAGCTACGACAAGCGTCCGGACCAGCTATTCTCCCGGGACTATATCGAGATGGTACGCGGCTTCAGGCAGGACGCGCCCACGGGCTGAGCCCGCGTCCATCAAGCGTTACGCTCGTATGGTCGCGCAAGACCTGAAGCCCGGAGTGCCAGGCATGGACTTCATAGAGCCCTACGTAATCGCCTTTTCCGACCTGGCCTGGTCCTACGTATTCTACCTGGTCATCGGCGGCGGAGCCCTCCTGCTGCTCTACAGCCGCTTCATGCCGTTCCAGTACGTGAAGCACGCCATCGACCTGGTGCGCGGCAGATACGATGATCCCGACGACCCCGGCGACGTCTCCCATTTCAAGGCGCTGGTCAGCGCACTATCCGCCACGATCGGCATGGGGAACATATCGGGCGTGGCCATCGCCATCACCACGGGCGGTCCCGGGGCGATCTTCTGGATGTGGGTCAGCGCGTTCGTCGGCATGGCGACCAAGTTCTTCACCTGCTCGCTGGCCGTCATGTACCGGGGAAGAGATACCGCGGGGCGCATACAGGGTGGGCCGATGTACGTGATTTCAGAAGGCCTGGGGGGCCTCTGGAAACCGCTGGCCGTCCTCTTCGCCGTCGCTGGAGTCATCGGCTGCCTCCCGCTCCTGCAGCCCAACCAACTGATACAGATCGTCCGGGATGTCGTGTTCGCGCCGTACCTGTCCTTCGAATACGGCCACTTCCGGTTCGATCTCGTCGCCGGGCTGATCCTGTCCTGTCTTGTGGCCACCGTGATTTTCGGCGGGATCACACGTATCGCTGAAGTCGCCTCCCGCGCCGTTCCGGCCATGGTGGTACTGTACATGGTCTCAGCGCTTTGGATCATCCTGTACAATCTGGGCGATGTGCCCCGGTATCTGTCTCTCATCCTGACGGACGCCTTTACCGGTGCGGCGGTGGCGGGAGGAGTAGTCGGCACGACCATCGTCACCGGAGTCAGACGCGCGGCCTTTTCCAACGAGGCCGGCATCGGTACGGAAGCGTTGGCCCACGGCGCAGCAAAGACCGGAGTGCCGGTTAGAGAAGGCCTGGTCGCCATGATGGGACCGGTCATCGACACGATGATCGTCTGCACCTGTACCGCGCTCGTGATCCTCATGACCGGCGTCTGGCAGACGACCGCGGACAACGGGGTAACGCTGACCGCAAGCGCATTCGAAGCGGCCATGCCCGGTTACGGTGCGTATATCCTTACCGTGTGCGTGTTCTTCTTCGCCGTTACCACGCTGTTGACCTACTCCTACTACGGCGCCAAGTGCCTGAGCTTTCTGATTGGCGCCAGGTATGTGAAACTGTACAACGCGGCCTACGTGGGTTTCGTCGTGGTCGCTTCCGTCGCCTCGATCGACGCGGTGATCAGCTTCGCCGATGGCCTGTTCGCCCTCATGGCGATTCCGACCATGACTTCCACCCTGCGGCTCGCGCCCCGGGTGATGAACGCGTTCCGGAAATACAGCACTTCCGCGTCACCTGGTGGAACGCAGACCGGCCGGCCGTCTCCGGCATAACGAAATACATTCGGGTAGAACGGTAGATTTGGTCAATTACGCCTGATTGTCCATTTATTAAAAAAACCAAACATTTTGTATTTACTACTTCACCCCTTTACGACATATTGTAGTTACTACCTGTCTCCCACGCCAATTCACCCACACAAATAGGAGGAGGAATACTATCGATTCCACCATCTAATCGTAAGGAGATTCGCCATGAAATACCGCAAGTGCCTTTCCTGGTTGGCCATTGGGCTGTTCGCCCTGGTTTCGACCGATGCCATGGCCCAGCAAGACCAGGAATTGGAAGACATAGATTTCGTCGCTGAAGAGGTGACCGTGACCGGTTCCCGAATCAGGGGCGAAGCCGCCGAATCCACCGCACCCGTTGTCATCCTCGCCAAGACCGAGATCCAGGAAAAGGGACTCGCGTCCATCGGCGACGTGCTCCAGACCCTCACCGTCCAATCCAACGCCATCAATACCCAGTCCAATAACGACGGCGACGGCTCCACCCGGATCAGCCTCCGTGGACTGGGCGCCGGCCGAACACTCGTTCTGGTCAACGGCCGCCGTTTCGTACCGGGCGGAACCGGTGCGAACTCGTCGGTCGACCTGAACTCCATTCCGGCATCCGTCATTGAGCGGATCGAGGTGCTCAAGGACGGCGCTTCGGCCGTGTATGGTTCCGATGCGGTCGGAGGTGTCGTAAACGTGATTACGCGGTCCGACCTGGAAGGCGTGGAGTTCGAGTACTACCAGGGGGTCTCGGGCGCGGGCGACGGTGACGTGATCGACGCCAGCTTAACCGCCGGTCTGCGAAGCGGCCGGGGAAGCATCCTGTTCTCCGCGGGATACCACAACCGCAAGCCCGTCTGGACCGGAGACCGTGATTTCAGTAAAGCGGACAAGGCCTACGACTGGGAGGCGAACGACGGGACCTTCGCGACGAACGGAAGTTCGGCGACACCCCAGGGCACCATTATCAACCGCTTGGGGCAGGACGGCAACGAGGCCTGGCAGGCTGTTATTCAAAGAGCCGGACCGGACGCCAGGGTTTTCTACAACGCCCCATCAGGCGGATGGCGGCCCATGAATCTCGGCGGGAACTCGGACGATGGCTCCGGCGACCTGTACAACTACCAGCCGGAGAACTACCTGTATACGCCGCAGACCCGTTACTCCGCTTTTCTGAGCGGCAACTACCTGTTCAACGACAACCTGAGCGGTTTCTTCGAAGTATCGTATACCAACAGGCAATCGGACCAGAAGTTGGCGCCGACCCCGCTCTTCATCATCAGCGAAGGGATCAGTGTATCGGCGGATAACCAGTACAACGACTTCGGCCGCGACTTCATCGACGTGCGCCGGCGGTTCGTCGAGGCGAGCAACCGCAACTTCCTGCAGGACCTCGACACCTACCGGATCGTACTGGGCATGGAGCACGAGTTCCGGGGCTTTACCGGGGACCTTGCCTTTTCCTATGGCCGTACGAGCGGAACCAATGTCAACGAGGGCCGGTTCATCAAGAGTAATGTCGAGATGGCCCTGGGACCCGATGCGGATTGTGTGGGAGGTTGCGTACCCCTGGATATCATGCACGGTCCCGGTACGATCACGGAAGACATGCTGAAGTTCATCCAGTACACCGGTATCGCCAGGGGCTATACTACGCAGCGGATCCTTCAGTACAACCTGACCGGCGACCTGTACGACTTGCCGGCTGGGCCCGTTGGCGTAGCCGTAGGTGCTTCGTCCCGGTGGGAAGCGGGCGGCTCCATTCCCGATCCCATTACCGCCACGGGCAACACCACGGGCAACAAGGAAGAAGCGACCGAGGGTGATTACTCGGTGCGCGCGATATACGCCGAAACCAGTATTCCGGTCTACCAGAACGATATGGGCGGCCTAAACGTTACGGCGGCGGGCCGGTTGTTCGACTACGACACCTTCGGGTCGGACTTCACGTACGAGGCGGGCGCCCGTCTCGAACTGCCGCGAGGCCTGGCCTTCCGGTCGACCTACTCGAAGGCTTTCCGAGCACCAAGCGTCGCCGAGATGTTCCTGGGCCAGAGCGACAGCTTTCCGCTGGTCAGTGATCCCTGCAGTGTCGTGGACGAGGCCGGCAATCCGCGCAACCTGACCTCGCAGCAGATGCGCAACTGCGCTTCCGCGGGCGTCCCGGGGGATTTCGAAGATTCCAGGGCGCAGCTCAGGGCCAGGGTCGGCGGTTCCACCGATCTCGATCCCGAGCGGGCCAACACGGTGACGGCCGGCCTGGTGTACCAGCCCGAATTCATCGATAACCTCGATATCGCGGTGAGTTACTACGCCACCAAGATCGAGGATGAAATCGGCGCGCTCGGCGCGGGTCTGATCCTGAGCAACTGCTACTCCCAGGACAACCCGACGGACTGCGAGAAGGTACAGCGTGACGCGAACAACCTGATCACCAATATCTTCTCGACCGCCACTAACATCGGCGAGACGGAAACCAACGGGCTGGACATCGAACTGAATTACATCGACGACACGCCCCTCGGCCTGCTCTCGGCGCGGCTCGAGTCCAATTACCTCTTCGCCTACGACGTAATGCTGCCCGTTGCGGGTGGCTTCGAACTGGTTCAGGGCAAGGGCTATTACGACCTGGGCGTGTTTCCGAACTGGCAGCACAACGCCAATGTCGGCCTGAAGTGGAGCCGGGCATCAGCGGGTGTCTCATGGCAGTACACCGGCGGTTTCCAGGAGTGCGAGGACGATGACTGCAAGGGCCTGTACCGCGACGATGTGGGGACAAACCCGGCGGTACGAGACGTGGATGCGCATCACCTCTTCGGTATCCAGGGGTCCTACCGACTGTTCACCGGAGCCGGCGGTTCCGTGATTACGGTCGGTGTCAACAACGTGTTCGACACCCCGCCCGCGGTGATCTACAACGGATTCCTGGGCACGTCGGACGCGGCGTCGTACGACTTCCTGGGCAGGTACCTGTACATCAGGCTTTCCCACTTCCTGTAGACTGACGTACGGTAAACAGATGGGTCCCGGTATTGATCGACGGACGAACATGGCTGTTGGCGGCGTGTTTATTCGTGGCGCCCACCAGTACCGGGATCCTCGCCCAGGATGCGGACGGACCGGACTCCCTTCAGATCGACTACGTCTTCGACGAAGTGACGGTGACCGGGTCCAGGATACGGGGCGAAGCGGAGGGCTCGACGGCCCCGGTGGTCATCCTCGCCCGCGAGGAGATCCGGGCCCGGGGGCTCGCCTCCGTGGGGGACGTCCTCCAGTCGCTCACGGTCCAGTCCAACGCCACCAATACCCAGGCGAATTACAGCGGTGACGGGGCCACCCGCATCAGCCTCCGCGGACTCGGCGCTCACAGGACGCTGGTCCTGGTCAATGGCCGCAGGTTCGTGCCCGGCGGCCTCGGCGCGGACGCCGCGGTCGATCTCAACGCCCTTCCTTCCACCGTTATCGAACGGATTGAAGTACTCAAGGACGGCGCCTCCGCGGTCTACGGTTCCGACGCCGTGGGCGGGGTCGTCAACATCATCACGCGGTCGGACCTGGACGGCGTGGAATTCGAGGCCTACCAGGGCGTATCGGGCGCCGGGGACGGCGCGGCCATAGACCTGGCTTTTACCGCGGGCCTTAGACGAGACCGGGGCGATATCCTCTTTTCCGCCGGATATCACGACCAGCGGCCGGTCTGGACCTTCGAGCGTGGTTTCAGCGAATCCGACAAGAGCTACGACTGGGGAAGGAACGACGGATCCTTCACGACGAGCGGCAGCTCGGCGACGCCGGAAGGCCATATCGTCGACCGGTCGGGCGCGGCGGGGAACGACGCCTGGAAGGCGGTCAACGCGGCAGCGGGCGACGAGGCCGGCGACTACTTCCTCGATCCGTCCATGGGCTGGCGGCCCTTCAATTACGCGGGAAACTCGCTGGACGGCACCGGCGACCTCTACAACTACCAGCCCGAGAACTACATCTTCACGCCACAAAAACGGTATACCACGTTCCTCGGCGGCACGCACCGGTTGAGCGACTGGCTGCGGCCGTTCTTCGAGGTGGTGTACACCAACCGGCAATCCGAACAGAAACTCGCACCAACCCCGCTCTTCACCATCGAAGAAGGCACCCCGGTCTCGGCGGACAACCGGTACAATGCGTTCGGGCGGGACTTCGTGGACGTGCGGCGCCGCTTCGTGGAAGCCGGGAATCGCATCTTCAACCAGGACCTCAGCACCTTCCGGATCGTACTGGGCCTCAAGAGCCGCCTCGCGAGTTTCGACTCGGACGTCTTCTATGCCTTCGGACGCACATCCGGAACCACGGTCAACCGGGGCCGGTTCATCCGGAGCAACCTAATGCGGGCGCTGGGTCCGGACGAGGCATGCACGGGGAACTGCGTCCCCCTCGATATCCTGCACGGCGCCGGGACCATCACGCCCGAGATGCTGGCCTACATCCAGTACACCGGCGTTGCCAGGGGCTACACGCGGCAGAAGATCCTGCAGTGGAACCTGGCGGGCGACCTGGCGGAACTCACGCACGGACCGCTGTCCGTGGCCGCGGGCGTGTCGTCGCGCTGGGAGTCCGGCGCCTATACGCCCGACCCCATTACGGCTTCGGGCAACACGACGGGGTTTCGAACCGAAGCGACCGAAGGAGGCTTTTCGGTCCGCGCCCTGTATGGCGAGACCCGGCTGCCGGTTTACCACGGGAACGGTATCGGGCTGCACCTGAACGCGGCGGGAAGAGTGTTTCACTACGATACCTTCGGTGCCGGGTTGACCTATGAGACCGGGGCGGGGGTGGAACTTCCCCGGGGTCTGACGCTGCGGACCACATGGTCCAACGCCTTCCGCGCCCCCGGCATCGCCGAGATGTTCCTGGGTGCGAACGATGTGTTTCCCCTGGTGAGCGATCCCTGCAGCGTGGTGGACGAAGCGGGCAACCCGAGAGAACTAACCTCGCAGCAGCGGCGGAACTGCGCCGCCGCGGGCGTCCCGTCCGGGTTGAGGGACACCCGCGCCCAATTGCGGGCACGGGAGGGCGGGTCGACCGAGCTCGAACCGGAGCGCGCGGGGATGATCACGGCCGGCATGCGTTATCGTCCCGGTTTCGCACCGGACCTCCAGGTCGACCTGAACTACTACCGGAACCGGATCGAGGACGAAATCGGATCCCTCCCCGCGGGGGTCATCTTGAGCAACTGCTACTCACAGGACAACCCCGCCAGTTGCGGCCAGATCGTCCGGGACGCAGATACGAAGCTGATCTCCCACATCGTGCAGACCAACACCAACGTCGGCGAGACCGAGACCGCCGGATTGGACCTGGAGGCCGCCTACAACGGCAACACCCCCTTGGGCATCCTGTCGGCACGGGTGGAGGCCAACCTGCTGTTCCGGTACGACCAGTTCATTCCCGCGGCCGGCGGCACGGAAGTGATCAAGGCCAGGGGATACTACGACGTGGGCGTGTTCCCCCGGTGGCGCCACAGTGCCGCGCTGGACCTCAAGTGGCGGCGCGCCTCGGCGGGACTCACGTGGGAATACATCGGTGGTTTCGTGGAGTGCGAGGACAACGACTGCAAGGGCCTGTACCGGGCAGACGTCGTCGAGACGCCGGCCTACAGGGACGTGGCGTCCAACAGCGTGCTCGGCATTCGTGGAACGTACAGGCTGTTTACCGGGGTGGGCGGCACCGTGCTGACCCTGGGGATGAATAACGTGTTCAACCAGCCGCCCGCGGTGATCTTCAACGGGCTGCTGGGGACGTCGGATTTCTCCACCTACGATTACATGGGCCGGTACCTGTACCTGCGGGTGTCGCACTTTCTGTGAGCGGTGGGCATGCTGGTCGGTTTCAGCTTCCGGCCTGTCTGATTCCCAGAGTTTCAGTTCTTCTTGCCATCGTCTGAACGGTCTGAGTCCGTAGCATCCTGCCGATCTTCTTTGCCCGCGTCATCGGAATCGTCCGATTCGCTGGAGTCTTCCCCGCCGGAATCGTCCGACTCGCCGATCTCGCCCGATTCCGCCTTTTCCTGGTCTCCCGCGTCACTATCCGCGGGATCACCATCGCCTTTACGGTCGTCCTGGTCCGCCCCCTCGGAATCCTCGCCACCCTTGCGATCCGCCTTCTCATCCTCATCCGGCTCTTCGGAGTTCCCCATCTCTACATCGTAGTCGTAGATGAACTCGTCGTCATCGGGCCAGTAGCCTCGGCCGGTGCGCTGCTCGCCAGCCGGAGTCGACGAATCCCGGGGAAGGGTCGGGGTATCGGGCTCGCCGGTGGTCAGTGCGGGCCGCTCCCCTTCGTCTTCACCGCCTCCGTCTTCTCCGCCACCGTCACCGTCGTCATCCCCCTCCTCCTCATCTTCCGCCTCTTCGGCTTTCCTCCGGCTTCGGCCGATCAGTGCGGCGATCCCCATGCTGATGAAATAGAGCACCACCAGCGGAATCGCCACGAGGGTCTGCGTGTAGGGATCGCCCGTGGGCGTGATGACGGCCGCGGCGATGAATATGACGACCAGGGCGATGCGCCACACCCGTTTGAGCACGCCTGCGTTCAGGATGCGAAGCCAGGTCAGAAACGCCACCACCGCCGGCATCTGGAACACGACGCCCATGATGAGCACCATCTTGTTTACGAGTCCGATATAGAACCCAATGTCCCACTGGGGCTTGATGTCCGGTACATGGAGCTGCACGAAAAACCGGACCATGACCGGGATCAGGACGTAGAAAGCAAAGGCCGCGCCGACTAGGAAAAGCACGCAGCAGAAGAAGATGACGAGGGGAACGTACTTCTTCTCCTTGTCGAGCAGACCGGGCGATATGAATGTCCAGAGCTGGTAGAGGACGTAGGGCAGTACGAGGGCGAATCCCAACAGCAGCGAGATGTTTACCCTGGCCGTGAACATGCCGGCCGGCCGGATGGCCTGAATCTCGATCTCGGTCTTGAGGTTTTCCTGGAAGGTCGGCGAGAGCAGGAAATTGATGATGTAATCGGCAAAGGTGAAGCAGAGGACCATGCCGACCAGGATGGCGAGGACGGACTTCAGTATGGCCCGGCGAAGCTCTTCGAGATGTTCCAGGAAGGACATCTCGCCGCTGCGGCCTTTCGCTGGGGACATGACTGTTCCTCTCGCCGGTAGGTACTTCCAAACAACGGGCGGTAAGTAAGTCCGGACCATCGTTCCTGTCAAGCAAATCCCCCGTGTCCTCCGCCTCCAATGGCCTTGACGAAGGCGGGTTCCAAACTTAGTTTAGTCGAGTCGTTTCAGAGGATTCCGCAGGAGTCGCAGCGGGTTGCGGACCATGGGTTTTGACAGGTCGCGACCTGCCGCCGGGAGCCGCCGAAGCATGGACGACAACGGGTTGGTTAGAGGCGTCATTCTGACCGAAGATCGCGATGCGGCCGGGCCTGCCGAATGGGATAGCTGCCCGGATCTGCTCCTTCCCCTGGCCAACAAGCCGCTTGTCGAATGGATGCTGGCGGAATACGCTCGGGCCGGGGTCCGGGAATCGCTGATCGCGGCCGGGCGGGACACCGGGGAGATCGCGGAGTTTTGTGGCGACGGCGCGCGGTGGGGCATGTCCCTGGCGTATTGGGAAGAAAGAGACTCGCGGGATGCATGGGAAGCTCGGGATGCACGGACCGCCCGGGACGCACCGGCCGGACAGCGTCTTTGTCGGTTCGTCCGGGAGGTGACGGCGTTTACGAAAGATGCGCCGTTTCTGGTATCAACAGGTCCTCAACTGCTGGAATCCGAGGTTTACGCGCAACTGGTTCAGTCGTACCGAGAGCACCGCCCATGTGGGATCCGTGCGGGGCGAATCACCGGCCACACCTCCGGCACGTCGCGTTATATCGCTGAGCATACCCGTATCTATTTGATGACGGCCCGGACCTGCGAAGTCCTGGTAAACAAAAGCACCCATGACCATACACTGAATGGCCTGTTTGGCGCGGCGCTGGTTGATCTCGCCGGCCGCGGCGAAACCGTGCTGAATCTGGACCTCGAACATCCGCCATTCGACGTGAGATCGCCCGAGGCGTACCTGGCATCGAATGAACGGATGCTCGCTTCAGGCCCGGAAAGCACGAGGTCGGCATTGCCGGAAATCATGGACGACAACTTCTCTTCTCCGAACCTCGTGATGCGACCGCCGGTAATCGTCGACGACACGGCCGAACTCGAACGTTGCCGCATCGGCCCCGGCGTCAGTATCGGCCCCGGTGTACGCATAGGACACGGCGCGGCCATCGAACACAGCGTGATCATGACGGGCGCCGATGTCGGCGACGGCGCATCGATCTCCTATGCAGTCATTGGCAAATACGCCGGCATCGAGAACCGGGCCATCCTGCATGGCAGCGCGGACCGCGTAATCGTCGTCCGGTCCAGGCACGCGTCAAGTGTTGGAACCTGACGAACGCCCGTTCACACTGCTTTCACAACCACGATCCTCAAGCAACTATGTCTCATCTCACCTTAGGCACGGCCGGCCACGTCGACCACGGCAAGAGCGCCCTGGTGGAAGCGCTGACCGGCGTTCATCCCGATCGCCTCAAGGAGGAACGGGACCGGGGCATGACGATCGATCTCGGTTTCGCCTTCATGCCGCTGGGCGACGGGCGGGAAGTCCCCATCGTCGATGTCCCGGGCCACGAGCGGTTTCTCAAGACCATGGTCGCCGGAGTGAGCGGCATACATCTTGTTCTTTTCGTCGTGGCCGCGGACGAGGGCGTCATGCCCCAGACTGTCGAACACCTGGGTACGGTGAGATACATGGGGGTCGAAGCGGGCATCGTCGTCCTGACGAAATGCGACCTGGTCGACGAAGAGTGGCTGATGCTCGTGGAGGACGACGTGAAGTCGCTCGTGACCGGCTCGTTCCTGGAGGACGCACCGGTCGTCCGGGTTTCGTCGGTAACGGGCCAGGGGATCGGCCGGCTGAAGGAGATCATCGAAGACCGGCTGGTGGGACTGTCGGTCGAAGACGACGCAGGATACTTCCGCATGCCCGTGGACCGGGTGTTCAGCATGAAGGGCTTCGGAACGGTCATTGCCGGTACCGTCCTGTCGGGAAGCCTCTCGCGGGATTCGGACGCGGAATTGCTTCCGGCCGGGACGCCGCTCCGGATCAGGGGCATGCAGACCCACAACGACACCGTGGAACGTGCCGTCAAAGGACAGCGCGTCGCGCTGAACGTCTCGAATGTCAGGACGGCTGACATTCAGCGGGGCGATGAGCTGGGCGCGCCGGGTTACCTGCTCCCGACCATGATGACCGATGCCACGATGCAGTGTCTGGAGTCTCTGGAAGAGCCGCTGAAGAACAGGCAGCGCGTTCGCCTGCACAAGGGCACGAGCGAGACCATCGGCAGGCTGATCCTGCTCGACCGGGACGAACTCGCACCGGGCGAGACGGGTTACGTGCAGCTTCGCCTGGAGAAACCCATCGTGGCCGAACGCAACGAGCGCTTCATCATCCGCGGGTTCTCATCCATGCGGCTGCTCGGCGGCGGCCGGTTCGTGGAGGTCTATCCCCAGAAGAACCGCCGGTTCCGCCGGCCCGTGCTGGACTACCTGGAAGCGGTGACCGGCGCGGAACCGGATGTCCTGATCGAACGGGTCATGGGGCACGCACACGGCGCACAGCAACTCAAGTCCATGGAGGACCTCGTTCGCTTCACGAACCTTAATGCCGAAGTGCTGGAACAAAGCCTGATGCGGCTGGTGGAAAGGGGCGAACTCGTCCGGTTCCCGGACCACCGGTATCTGCACCGGGAAGGATACGCGGGCCTGATGGACGAACTGGTCAAACTGCTCGAAAAGATGCACCGCACCCAACGGCTGAAGGAAACGCTGCCCAAGGACGCCCCGAGGCAGCAGCTGTCCTGGGAACCTCCCAACACCGTCTATGACGGGTTGCTCAACGACCTCGACGCGGAAGGCCGGATCGTGCTGTCCGGCCGGTCGGTCCGGCTGGCCACCCACACGGTCAAGCTGAACGCCCGGGAAAAACGCACACTCGAGGCGTTCGAGGAACTGGGCGAGTCCGTACCTCCCGCTGTCTTCAACATGAACGATCTGCCGCAGGTCATGGAAGATCGGTCGATAATCGTGAAGGAATTACAGGTTGATCAGGACGCGGACGCGGATATGATTAGGAGCATGGCCGGGTATGCCCTGGACCAGGAAGTCTTCGTCGAATTCGCGGACCGGCAAATCATGCATCACCGGGCGCTTGAGTCGGTCAGGCAGCGCCTGGTGGCCTACCTGGAGTCCCACGGCACCGTGCGTGCGTCCGAGTTCCGCAGCCACCTGGGCATTTCCAGGGCGCACGCCACCGCGTTGCTGGACTACTTCTGCGACCTGGGAGTTACCAACCGGGAATCCGGCACCCACAGGCTGGCGCAAGGGGACTGAAAAAGAATACAGAAGCAGCACACAGGGGAGTGTATGGGTTGCTGGTGCGCCTCACGGACTTCAAATCCGATGGCGGGCCCTAAACAGGTCCGTGGTGGGTTCGATTCCCACACGCTCCCCCCAGAATCCGCATCACGATTGACGGTTGAATACCGAACTTCCGGCGCCTTCTTCTCCCTCGTTTTATTCACCGCCGCCATCTCCTCCTTTATGGGTATCCACCGCGAACCCGGACGCCCGTCTCAACGACCATCCCGTTGTTATTCACGGTGTTGAAATTATGGTGACGAAACACGGGTAGTGGAAAGATTGTGAATAAAAAGTCACGGTATATGAATTTCATATGATGATCTATTCATATCGTGTAAATTCAATATGATCATCTATCCGGTCAGGATCAGGATGGTCGTATTCGGCTGGGCGCGGGCGATGCCGGTTCAGCCGGTCAGCAGAGCGATTTCGGATACCGTGCATACAGAGGAGCAGATCGATGCCGGACGCTGACAGGTTAAAGGATAGTAACAGGAAGCTGCAGGAGCAGCTGGAAAAACTGAGCGAGGCCAGCCTGCGTATCAGCGAGAGTCTTGACGTCAACACGGTCCTGCAGGAAGTCGTCGCGGGAGCCTGCGCGCTGACCGGTTCAAGGATGGGCGGAATCACCATGATGGACGAATCGGGACAGTTACTGGACTTCGTCGCCCATGGTCTGAGTGAACGCGAGTATCAGGAGCTCATGGATCTGCCGCAGGGGTCCGAAATCTGGGAGTATTTGAAGGGCGTTACGCAGCCCCTCCGGTTAAAGAACATGTCGGCTCATTTCAAGTCGCTCGGTCTTACCATTCATCCGATAATGGAACATGTTCTCCTGGGCGTTCCGATCCGCCACCAGGGCGTCCAGGTAGGATTCTTCTACCTGCTCGACAAGGAATCCGGGCAGCAGTTCACCGCGGAAGACGAGCGGATCATTTCTATGTTCATTTCACAGGCCGGCGCGGCGATAACCAACGCCAAGAAACACCGTGATGAGCAACAGGCAAGGGCTGACCTGGAGGCGCTGATCGACACTTCCCCCGTCGGTGTGGCGGTATTTGACGCGCGGACCGGGAAGGCCGTGTCGTTCAATCAGGAGTCGCGCCGAATCGTCGGCGACCTGGAGACTCCGGGCCTGTCGATCGTGGATCTGCTTGACGTCATCAACGTGAAGCGTGCGGACGGGCGTGAAATCGAACTGGAGGAATACACGCTGGTACGGCTGCTGCGCGAGGCGACAACCGTTCGCGCCGAGGAAATCGTACTCGAGGTCCCCGATGGCAGAAAAGTCACTACGCTGATCAACGCCACGCCCATCGTATCGGAGCAGGGCGAGGTACAGTCGGTCGTGGTCACCATGCAGGATATGACGCCGCTGGAAGACCTGGAACGCCAACGGGCCGAGTTCCTGAGCACGGTGAGTCATGAAATGAGGGCTCCGCTTGCATCCATCAAGGGTTGCGCGGCCACGGCCCTCGGAAACGCTTCCGTTCTACAGCCCGCGGTATCTCAACAGTTTTTTCGAATCATCGACGCGCAGGTCGACAACCTGAGCGAGTTGATCGGCAATCTGATGGACGCGGCGCAGATCGAGACGGGTTCGCTCTCCGTATCTCCTGAACCGGCGAACCTGGCGGCAATCGTGGACCAGGCCAGAAGCGCATTCCTCAGCGGGGAGCATCGCCAGATCGTCAAGATCGACCTGCCGCCGGATCTTCCGAGAGTGCGGGCGGACCAGCAGCGGGTCGTACAGGTGCTGTGCAATCTCCTTTCCAATGCTGCCCGTCACTCGCCCGACTCGTCCACCATTACCGTGCAGGCTGAGTTGAAGGACTATCAGGTGGAGGTGTCGGTTGTTGACGAAGGCAGGGGCTTTCCCGCGGAACGGCTTCCTCACCTGTTCAGGAAGTATGCCCGGAGCGGCCGCGACGAAGCCGGATTGGGATCGGGCCTGGGCCTGTCCATCTGCAAGGGGCTGGTGGAAGCCCATGGCGGGCGCATCTGGGCCGAGAGCGAGGGGATGGAGCTTGGAACGCGGTTTACTTTCACGATACCCGTGGCCGAAGAGATCCCGGCGAGTGCCGTGGCCGTACCGGACGGCAGGCTTGCCGGCTCCTCACCCCCCGGTGGTCAACAGCCGAGCATACTCGTCGTGGATGACGACCCACAGGCATTGGGATACATCAGGGGTATTCTGGTGAACGCGGGTTACAGTCCGATACTGACCGGAGAGCCCGAACAGGTCGAAAACCTGGTGAACGACCGGCAGCCGGATCTTGTCCTGCTCGATCTGCTGTTGCCCGGTACCGACGGCATCGAATTGATGCAGAACGTGACGGCGCTGTCGGAACGTCCGGTGATCTTCCTGTCGGCATACGGCAGAGACGAGACGATCGCCAAGGCGCTGGAGATTGGTGCGGCGGATTACGTGGTAAAGCCGTTCTCGCCGACGGAACTGATCGCGCGGATCCAGGCCGCACTGCGCAAGAACGCCGGACCGCCCGCACCATTTCAGGTTGACGATCTGGTCATTGATTACGATGAACGAAGGGTTGTCCTGGAGGGCAGGCCGTTGACCCTGACGGCCACCGAGTACGACTTGATCCGGGTTCTTTCGACCCATGCCGGCAAGGTGGTCAGCTACGACCAGCTTCTGAGGAACGTCTGGCAGTCGCGGAATTCAGGGGATTTGAGGGTCGTACGGTCCATCGTCAAGAACCTCAGGCGCAAACTGGGCGACGAAGCAGGAAACCCCCGGTACATCTTCACGGAATCCCGCGTCGGTTACCGGATGGCCAAACCCGCGCCGGTACAGAGCAAGGAGTAACCCTTGACGAAGCAGCCTGGTCAACCGCCGGCACGATCAGTCGAACCGGAAACGCAGCCGGGCATGCCCATGGAAATCCTGGGCATGTACCTCTTCATCGCCAGCGAACTCATCCTCTTCATCACGCTGCTGTTCATCCTGTTCTGGCTGCGGTCCGGTCTCGTGGCGGACTGGCCCCCGCCCGACCAGCCTCGGCTGCCCATCGGGATCACGGGCATAAACACCTTGTTTCTTCTGGTGAGCGGTTACTCAATGCACCGGGCGTACCGGGCCGTGAAGCGGAACGCGTCCCGCCAGCTGACCCGTTGGCTGATGATCACGTGCGTGCTGGGCGTCATCTTCCTCACGGTCCAGGGGTTCGAATGGATCCGGCTGATTCAATTCGGGTTGAGCATGACCTCGAGCCTGTACGGCGCCATGTTCTACACGATCATTGGACTGCATGCCGTCCACGTGCTCGTAACCGTCCTCGTGCTGCTATACCTCTGGGTCCGATCCTCCGCCGGCGCATACACCGCCGAAAAGCACACCGGCGTGGTGCTGGGCTACATGTTCTGGCTCTTCGTCGTCCTCATCTGGCCCATCCTCTACGTACTGGTCTACCTTGTGTGAAGCACGGCAACTGAACGTGAATGGACCGGTCGACATCGAGCGTGCCC
>VXWP01000102.1 GCA_009835325.1 Gemmatimonadota bacterium
GCGTTAAATGGTCTCCTCATGGCAGTCGAGCAGGTTGCGCACTTACGAAGCAGGATTGCACGCTCACGAAATGTAAATTCAACCAGTACGATGCATATATTATGAAGTGTTATATGTTTCAAATCAAGAAATGTTAAACTTCAGACGTCGCGGCGCGCCGTCACGCGGAGACGGTCCAACCCAGTCCCTGGGACACCTGGGCGTAGCTGGTGAGCGGTACCGCGCACATCCGGTGCCAGTCGGCTTTGTCGATGACCGGCCGGTTCAGCAGTTCCAGCATCCCGTCGAATTTGCCGAGTGCATTGCAATCTACCGCCTCGGGATGCATGGCCTTACGGTGCCCGGGCCAGGCTCGTTCCCGCGCGTAATGCCAGAATTCGCTGTCGTAAATCGAACCGCAGGCATAGTGCCAGCCGACGAACAGGCCATAGCGGAGCATGTTGTTGATGAGAAACCGATTAACCGCGGGCGCGTCGCGTTCGAGATGCGCCGCCGGCCGGTTGAGGCGTGTTTGGAGCACCATCCCGACCTGCAGTTGGGCGGATACGATCGCCGTCGCCTCGAGGGGCTCCATGAAGGCCGCCGCATTACCTATGCGGGCTACCGCGCCGTCGTAAATCCGGCGATGGACGAAGTTCGGAAACGGGATGACGGCCCGTTGCTCGAATTCGGCCACGCCGTCGTTCTCCAGAAATTCGTCAAAGTCCGATTCGACTTCCGCAGGGTCGGATACATCCCGGTTGAAGATGTACCCGTAAGAAGTGTGTACTGTCAGCGGAATGACGAATATCCACCCGTGCGGTCGGGCAACCGCCCGGGTGTAGGTGTGTTGCAGTACCGGTCCGTTCCGTCCATCGTCGATGACCGCCGGGCAGCGCCGGATGACGGCTGTATTGGTTGGGATGAAGGAAATGTCGATATGCTGTTCGGGGTGGAGTTTCTTTGGAAATCCGCGGGCGTCGAAGACCAGGTCGTAGCGTTCCGACTCCCGGCCCTCGAATTCCACCTGCGCGCCGTCCTCATCTTTGGTGATGTCGAGCACTTTCGCGTCAATGTGGTGTGCGCGCGTGCCTTCACGCAGCAGGTCCGCCATCAGGTCAGCGGACAGATGGTAGGCGTAGGACACTTGCTGTGGGGTGAAGTAGTGGGTGAAATCACGGTCGCGCCGGCCCCATCCCTCGAAGGCGACACCGTACTTGCGCGTGCCCTTCAAGCGTTGCTGGACGGTCTCATGGGGCAGCCCCGTCAGTTTCTGCAGTTCCTGCACCAGGCTCGGCCAGCTGCCTTCTCCCACCCCGATGACCGGAATGCGCGAGTCATAGATGTGGTGCAGCTCGTGGCCGCCGTCGGGGTGAAGACGCGTTACGCTGGCGGCCGCCAGGGATCCGGCGGTCCCCTGCCCGATAACGGCGATCTTCCGTAACGATTCCGCGCCCGGCTGGATCATCCCGCGTCCTTTCGCATGCTACTCCATCGCAACTGATTCGAAACAGAATAGTTGCTGAATCGTAACTAAGAAGATACAAAATGCCGGCGGGATGACAACAGTTGTATCAAACCGTTGCATCGCAAGAACATCGAAGGATTAATGGAGAGATCCGAAGGGCGCGATCAGATTACAGCTGGACGGTCGGGCACAGTTCGCATGTGGTGGTCGGGTGGATGGCAGGTGTAATGCTTCAGCAGGTTACTATCGTGGACCCACCCCATTCACCGCCGCCTCGATCCTTTCCAGCGCCTCGGCGAGGATCGACCGGGGGCAGGCGATGTTGATCCGTTCGAAGCCCTCGCCTTCCGGGCCGAAGATGTACCCTTCATCGAGAAAGACGCGGGCCTCCTCCATCATGAGGTGCTGAAGGGCGTCCTTGTCCAGGCCCAGGCTCGTGAAATCGACCCACACGAGATAGGTGCCCTCCGTTTCGATGACGGGTATGCCGGGTAACCGTTCCCTGAAGAAGGATTCGAGAAACCGGTAGTTTCCCTCCAGGTAGGCCAGCAGCTGCTCCAGCCATTCCTCGCCGTGATCGTAGGCGGCCTCGACGGCCGCGATGCCGAAGGGATTCAGCGTGAAGATGCCGGCGCTTCGGACGGTCTGCTGAAAGGCCTCCCGGAGTGCCGGGTCAGGGATCATCATGTTCGACGCCTGTAGCGCGGCGAGGTTGAAGGTCTTGCTGGGCGAAGTGCAGATGATCGACCGCGCCTCGTATTCCGCGCCCAGTGTGGCGTACGGCGTAAAGTCCCGGTTCCCCAGGATCAGGTCGCCGTGGATCTCGTCGGAAACGACCAGCACGTCGTTGTCCATGCAGATCCGGCCGAAGCGCCGCAACTCCTCCCGGGTCCAGATCCGGCCGACCGGGTTGTGGGGGTGGCAGAGGATGGCCATCCTGACCTCCGGGTCGGCGCATTTGGCTTCGAGATCGTCGAAATCCATGTAGTAGCGGCCGTCCCGGTATTGCAGCGGGTTCAACGCCGGCCGCGTCTGCAGGTTCTCGATGGCGTTGTAGAATGGATAGTACACCGGCGGTTGCACCAGCACCTTGTCGCCGGGCTTCGTGTAGGCGGAGACCAGCATGTGCAGGGCGGGTACGATGCCCGGGGTGAAGCAGATGGTGTCGGGATCGACGGACCAGTCATGGCGCCGCTTCATCCACCGCACCACGGAATCGTAGTAGGACGGCGGCGGGAAGGCGTATCCGTAGACGCCCATGTTCGCGATTTCGGTCACGGCGTCCACCACCGGCTGCGGGCACGGGAAGTCCATATCCGCCACCCACAGCGGAAGCACGGGCCGCTCGTGCCGGCTGGCGTCGGTCTCGTCCCAGGGGACAATGACTCCGTCCCGTTTGACGTAGTCCCACTTGTACGAATTGGTGCCGTTTCGATTGATGCGCTGGTCGAAATCATAGTTCATCGGGAAAGGCATCTCCATCGGTTCGGGGCGGTGCAAAGGCTGTACTAAGTCGTGTAGAAGGTGGCCGTACGGCGTCGTATGTTAACCGGTCGCGGTGGCGCTGTCAATTTGCATTTAACGGTTGCCATGCATGGCCTTAGACTGTACCATGTGGACTCGGCGGCCGCCTGTCCAATCCGCCGTCTTCACTGCCTTGAAAGCCGAATGAATACACGCAATCGCCGGGTTACTCCCCTTACGCATGCGCATTGTTGAACGGTTCAAGAACCTGACCGCCGGGGAAGCCGTGGTCATCGCCGGCGTGGGCCAGCGCGCGGGTGTTCCGGCGAAAGAGGCCGACGCCGGTTGGCCCATGGGCGTGGTGCGACGGCCCGACGGCGACCTGGTCGTGATCGACTACCAGTGGCACCGCATCTGGCGCATCGACCGCGAAGGGATCCTCCACGTTTTTGCCGGGGACGGCGTCGCGGGCGACTCGGGCGACGGCGGCCCGGCCGCCGAAGCGCGGTTCCGCCATCCCCATGACCTGTACCAGGACCGCCACGGCAACCTGTATCTCTCCGACCTGGGCAACCACACGATCCGCCGCATCGATTACGAGACCGGCATCATCTCCCGCGTCGCCGGCAACGGGGCGATTGGCCGGGGCGGCGACGGCGGCCCGGCGGTGGACGCGGAACTGGACTGCACCTGCGGCGTGGCCGTGGACCGGGACGGCAACGTATACCTGTCCAGCGAGTGGACGAACAATATCCGGCGTATCGACGCCCGGACCGGGATCGTCGAGACCGTCTTCGGCCATCACGCCCGGCACTATCCCTCCGAGCGGGGAGAAAGCCGGCCGTACGGGGGGCCCGGCCTGAGCCTGGGCGGGTACCATGGCGACGGCGGTCCGGCCCGCGACGCGGGGTTCTATCATCCGGAACATCTCGCCTTCGATTCCCGGGGTGACCTGTACGTGTGCGACAATTCCAACGACCGGGTGCGCAGGATCGACATGCGGTCGGGGATCATCGACACGGTCCTGGGCAACGGCCAGCGCGCGTCCAACGGTGACGGCGGTCCCGCCGCGGAGGCGAGCACGCTCATGCCGGACGCCATCTGCCTGGACGCACACGACAATCTCTATGTAGGGGAGAAGTACGGTTTCCGGGTGCGCAAGGTGGAGCGCGAGACGGGTATCGTGCGGACGCTGGCCGGCACCGGTGAGCCGGGATTCGGCGAGGAAGGACTGCACGGTTCCGTCACCCGGTGCAATTCCGTGGAAGCGGGGATCTACGCGGACCCGGACGGCACGGTGTTCTGGGGCGACTGCTCCGGCCGGCTGCGTCGCTGCGACGGCGCCACCGGCATCGTGACCACAGTCCTGGGCGGTACGGGCGTGCACGACGGCGAGGTCGCCACGGCAGGCTTCCTGAACGGGCCCGGCGGCCTGTCGGTCGGTCCCGACGGTACATTGGTCGTCGCGGACGTCTGGAACCAGCGCATCCGGGTCATCGACCCGGACACCGGGGTGATCCGGACGATCGCGGGCACCGGCGCGCGGGCCTACGGCGGCGACGGCGGTCCGGCCGTCGATGCCCATCTCGGCAATCCCCACGACGTGTCCGTGGACCGCACAGGCCGGGTGGTCATTGCCGATACCCGCCACGGCCATGTGCGGCGCGTGGACCGGGACGGCGTGATCAGCAACGTCGCGGGCGCGGCCTTCAAGTGGGACAAGGGAGACGGCGGTCCGGCCCTGAGCGCTTGTCTGATGCATGTTCTCGCGGTGACCCACGGCCCCGGCGACGACATTTACGTCGGCGATGCCGGCTGCGGACGCATCAGGAAAATCGACGCAGGAACCGGTATCATCACCACGGTGGCGGGCATCGGCCTGCAGGGGTATTCCGGTGACGGCGGCCCGGCGACCCGGGCGCGGATAGGTTCGCCCACGGCCCTCAGCGTCGATGGATCCGGACACCTGTACTTCGCCGATGACCGGTACCATGTAATCCGGCGGGTGGATGGGGATTCCGGGATCATTACCACCGTGGCGGGCACGGGAGACGAGGGCTTTTCGCCCGACGGGTCGCGGGCTTCGCAATCGGCGATTTCCTCGCCCCGTGGCCTGGCCCTGGACGGGCAAGGCCGGGTGTATTTTTCCGATTCGGGCAACAACCGTGTACGTCGCATCGCGGAAAACGGCGCGCTCGAGACCGTTATCGGCAGCGGTGAATACGGTGACTGCGACGGACCGGTGGCCGCGACAGATGCGCACTTGAACGAGCCTCATGGCCTTTGCTTTTATGGAGAGGATGTGCTCGTCGTCTGCGATCATGGCAACAACCGGTTGAAAGCCGTCCGGATAGGTGGTTGAGTGGGGATGCCGGTAGCGTGCCGGCCGTTGCGCATATTGAGCCCAGAATCAGACAGGAGAGGGAATGAAGATTACCGAGATCAAAACCGCCGATGTGCAGGTACCGTCCGGATACACGTACCACTACGTTCGCGTATATACCGACGAGGGCGTGTACGGTACGGGGGAAACCAGTCATGTCGACCCCGGCTGGCGGGACTCGACCCGCCACATGGCGAAGATGATCATCGGCATGGACCCCCGCGACGTGGACGCCTGCTTCGAACACATCCGCCGGAGGTACATTTTCATGGGCGGCGCTGGCGGCACCTCTATTTCGGCGTTGACCGGCATCGAGATCGCGCTCTGGGACCTCGCCGGCAAGGCCCAGGGCGTACCGGTATACCGCCTCCTGGGCGGCAAGTTCCGGGACCGGGTCAGGCTGTACGTGGACAGCGCGCACGCCGACTACAACGAACGCGCCGCCGAGGTGAAGGAACGGGGTTTCACGGCGATCAAGTTCGATCTCGACGATGCGGAGAACCCCCACAAGCTGGACCCCTGGAACTGGTCGGTCACGCCCGACGAGTTGAAGTCGCTCGTGGACCAGGCATTCGCGATCCGGGAGGGCATCGGTCCGTCCCTCGACCTGGCCATAGACCTCCATGGCCGTTACGACGCCACGGCCGGGATGAAAATGGCCCATGAATTCGAGCCACTTAACCTCCTGTGGCTCGAGGAACCGGTGCCTCCGGAAAATGTCGATGCGCTGGCCAAGATCACCCAGGCCACGGGAACGCCCATCTGCGTCGGTGAGAACCTCTATCTCCGCCATGGATTCAGGGACCTGCTACAGCAGCAGGCCGCCGACATCATCATGCCGGATATCTCGAAGTGCGGAGGCCTTTCGGAATGCAGGAAGATCGCGAACATGGCCGAGATGTACTACGTGCCCTTCGCCCCGCACAACAACTCCAGCGCACTGAGCACGGTCGGCGACGCCCATGTCTGCGCGAGCGTACCGAACTTCCTTGTGCTCGAGTTCCACCGTTTCGACGATCCGACGTGGGACGACGTGCTGGCGACGGAGGAGTCGGTCATCCAGGATGGACACGTGGTATTGACGGAAGCGCCCGGACTGGGCGTGGAACTGAACGAGGAGTTTCTCGCTTCGCAGATGTCGGAAGGGGAAGCTTTGTGGCAGTGAGACGGTCTTCCAGGGAAACCTGGTACAAAATACCGTTCTGATTATAGTTACACACGACAGGGAGGGAACATGCACTGGTACATCGACGTACTGAAGAAGTACGCGGTTTTCGAAGGCAGGGCGAGGAGGAAGGAATACTGGCTGTTCTTTCTTTTCTCTGTCGTCATAGTAACAATCCTCACGGTGATTGACGAGTTCATGGGTTTGAAATTCGAGTTGGGTGGAGAGAACCTTGGGTTCCTCAGTACCCTTTATTATCTGGGGATCGCCATACCCTATCTCGCGGTCATCGTACGACGCCTGCACGACACGGACAGAAGCGGCTGGTGGATCCTGATCAGCCTGATCCCGCTAATCGGTGGGATAATCTTGCTTGTCTTTACGATAATCGAAGGGACAAAGGGAGAAAACCGGTTCGGACCCGACCCCAAGGCGGAAACGGCCAGGTGGTAAGCGGCCGACGGGACCCGTTGAGGACGGTGTGGTTTTTGCCCTTCGTCTCAGGCTCTCGACTGGACAATGCTGTCCCGGACCTGACGCATGAGCTCGCTGTTATTGAGCCGGGCGGCATCCATGATCAGGAACCAGTCGATGATCGTCCAGATGAATAACCCGCCGAGGGTCAGCAGCTTGGCTATACCGAGGCCGATATCGCCAATGTAGAATCGGTCGACACCGAGCGAACCCCCAATGATACTGATCGCTAGGGCCGTTCGGGGGTCTTTTCGCCGGGCTGCGAACTGCACGTCGAACTGCAACTGTTCTCCGTTCGCCAGATCCTGTTTTGCCAGATTCGCTTCCCGCAATTCCTGTACGATGGACATTGCATGATCTCCCGTGGTTTGTAGTCCGGTGTCGCTGACGGTTCGTTCTACACCCGTTCCACGAACAGTTTGCATAAGGTCTTGAACACTTGACCATCGAGTAGTTATAGTACCTGTCATATATTGGACAAGCGAATTCGCATTTAAGTTTCCTTCTGTTTCGACGAAAGTGGTTCGAAAGCTCAAACGTAGATCCATAGGATCCCACGAAAGGACAGACCATGATCAGGGTGGGTTCGATCGGACTTGGCGGCATGGGGTCGCACCAGGCCAGGGCCTTTAACGGGGTTGAGGGTTGCAATCTGGTCGCGGGCGCCGACCCTTCCCCTGAGATGCGGGCGCGTTTTGCTGAGACCTACCCGGGCGCGAAGTTGTTTGATTCAACGGAGGCCATCGTCAACAGTGGTGAGGTGGACGCCGTCGTGATCGCCGTGCCGACCGGCTTGCATAGCGCCGCGGCAATGACCGCCCTCGATGCGGGCATCCCGGTGCTGGTGGAAAAGCCCATGGCGCGCACGGTGGAGGAATGCAATAGGCTCAACGAGGCGGCGGACCGCAACAACACCTTCATCATGGTCGCCCACTGCCGCCGTTTCGATCCCCACTGGAAGTCCTGGGGCGCGTACGTGGCCTCGGGAAAGCTGGGATCGCCCATCCTCTGGCGCAACGCCATGGCCGGGTTCGGCCCGGGACGCTGGTACATGGACCACGCCATGGGGGGCGGACCGCTGATGGACGGCGCCGTCCACAACTACGATTTCGCCAATTTCCTCTTCGGCGATCCCGATAGCGTCCTGTCCAGTTCGATCAATTTTGAACCCGAGTCATCCGCCCTGGACACCTGTTCCGCCATCGTGCGCTACAGGAACGGCAACCAGTTGCTCATGTCATGGAGCTGGGCGGCCCGGGGAAACGGGCTGCACGACATCATCGGGCCGAAAGGATTCATTCAGTTCGGCACCGGGGACCTGCCCGATCCAGATGACGCCGAACCTCACCAGTACTGCTGTTTCACGGACCGGGAAGGCGAACAGTCCCTGATCAAGGCGAAATCGGAACCCGACATGTACGCCTGCCAGGCGGAACACTTCCTGTCCTGCGTGCGCGGAGACGTCACCTGCCTGTCGCCGGGCACGGAGGCGATCAAGGCCATCGCTGTGGCGGATGCGATCCTGCAGGCCGGACCCGGAGGAGAGGCGCGGGAGGTGGTCTGGACGTGACGGTCCGGCCTGGCCCGGATAGCGCGTTCGCACCATCCCGCTCGAAGCTTAGTGTACTTGCTTGTTTTTCTTAATCGGTTCGACATGGATTCACCCATCCCACAAGGACAACAAAAATGAACAGACTGATGTGCTTCTTGACGAAGAATCTCGGCATGACCGACCTCGGCCTGCTCATCATCCGCATCGTGATCGGGTTCAGCATGGCGGCCTATCACGGATGGGGCAAGATTTCCAATCCCGGGCGGTGGGCTGCCATCGGCGGCAACATGGAGCTTGTCGGCATCAGCTTCCTCCCGGCGTTCTGGGGGTTCATGGCCGGGTTCGCGGAATTCTTCTGCTCGATCCTCGTGATGCTCGGCGTGTTCTTCCGGCCCGCGACGACGTTGCTCGCGCTCACCATGCTGATGGCCATGCTGCGTCATCTGTCGCTGCCGGCGGACGATCCGGCTTCGGGACTCAACGGCGCATCGCACGCCATGGAACTCTGCGCCGTTTACATCGCCCTCTGGTTTGCCGGTCCGGGCAAGTACAGCCTGATGCCGGGTAAGATGAAAGAGCAGTCCTAGCGGTCCGGTGGCATCGAAGCGGACGCGGAGGCGTATGGATCAGACCGTCGAGATTGGGGTGATTTCAGATACCCACGGCCTGTTGCGGCCGGAGGCCCTGAAAGCGCTGGACGGGGTGGAAAGGATCATTCACGGCGGGGACGTGGGCGGCGAAGGTATCCTGGACGACCTGTCGGCGATCGCACCGGTAACGGTAGTTCGGGGGAACACGGACTACCAGTCCTGGGCGGCACGCCTGCCGGTGACGGAATTGCTGGAGGTTGGGGGCCGGTCGATTTACGTGGTCCACGACATCGAAGACCTGAACGTGGACCCGGCCGCGGCTGGTATCGACGTAGTTGTTTACGGCCATTCCCACCGGCCGGTATGGGACCAGCGCGGCGATGGGGTGTGGCAGCTCAATCCCGGCTCCGCGGGACCCCGCCGTTTCAGCCTCCCCGTCACGGTTGCCCGTTTGCAGATATCTACAACGTCTATACATGGTGAGATCAAGTACCTGGAAGTGTAGTGCGTGGGTCGTCGTTTCTCGCAAAGGGCGACGACGGGGCGCAAGTGGCCGCGGGCGGTAGTGGACGGCGAGCGGTGGGCGGCGAATGCGAAATCAATACTCGGCCGCGGTCATGGCCTCGAAGCGCTCGGCGTCCCACTCCGCGCCCCAGCCCGGACCATCGGGTGGTACGATGTGGCCGTCCGCAACGAGCGGCTTGTTGACCATGCCCCAGGTGCCGGCCGTGTCTACGAACCCGTGGGCTCCCGTCTCGTAGAAACCCGTGTTGTCTATACAACAGCCGAGATGGGCGTGGACGAGCCCGAAGAGGCCGCCCTCGGCGTTCAACTCGATGTTGGTGTCGTACATCTCGGCGAAATGGGCCATCTTGAGCACCTGCGTGGTCCCGTGCCGCGCGTTGGCGCGCAGCAGGTCGGTCGCCCCTGAAATCAGCCGCTGGGTCGAAATGCCCAGGTCGTGCATCAGCGTCTCGTTCCCCATCACCGGTATGGTCAGCTCCCGGCACAGTTCACGGTACTGATGCTCCTTGTGTTCGTGCATCGGTTCTTCCAGCCAGACGAAATCAAGTTCCTCCATGACCCGTCCCACCTCGATGGCTTCCTGCAGCGTGTAGGAACAGACCGGGTCGTTCAGCAGCAGGTAGTCGGGACCGACGATCCTCCGGACTTCCCTGAAGATCGGGATGTCCGCCTTGCCGCCCTTGTAGGTGTGGAACTTGTAGGCGTTTACGCCGTATTCCCTGCCGTCTTCGATCATCTGCAGGTAGGTCCCGATATCGGAATCTCCTCCGGTCAGATACACCGGGAACCGGTCCCGGACCCGGCCGATCAGGGCGTAGACCGGCAGGCCCGCCTTCTTGCCCGCGATGTCCCACAGGCAATTGTCGAAGTCCCCGAACCAGCCGGGCTTCTGGTAGAGCCAACGCGTGCCCTTGTGGAGCAGCTGGAACAGTTCTTCGCGGTTCAGCGGGTTCTTGCCCATCACCTGCGTCCGCAGGATCTCCACCTGCTCCCGGTCCATCGTGGTCGTACACGTGCCCTCGATGCCCTCATCGGTCTCGACTCGGATGAAGTGCTGCCGCAGCTTTCCGGTTTTAGGATGGGATCTGCTGCCGTGAGTATACTGCGTGCGCCTCAGGCCGGGGACCTGCTTCAATACGTGATAGTACTGCGGCTGGTCGGGGTCTTCGAGGACGAACAACCTGATGCCGGTGATTTTCATGCGGATTTACGGGGTGCGGGAGGGGGCGCGGGTGTGGAATGATTCGCCGGTGCGGGTGCGGGTGATGATGCGCTCGCCGGGAGTTCGGCGATGAACTGGTATTCGGGTTCCACAGCCTGGCGGTCCATGATCTGGATGATCTGCTTCCAGGTTTCCCATAACCCGCTGGTGCAGTAAGGCATTTCGTGCTTGATGAGCCGGTGAAGCCTGCCCAGTTTGTAGCAGGGGACCGCGGCGTACATATGGTGCTCGGTATGGTAATTCATGTGCCAGTACAGGAACTGCAGGACGGGGTTGATATAGAAGGTCCTGCAGCACAGGCGGAAGTCGGGGATTTCATCCTGCAGGCCCACGTGCTGCGTCGCGTTGCACAGGAACTGCAGCCAGGCGCCGATCATCTTCGGGAAGGTGATGACCAGGAGCACTACCCACAGCCCGTAGACCAGCGAGACGCCGGCGATCAGCATGTGGCCGGTGAACATCACTCTTTCCCAGTTTGTATAGGCCCTGCGCCGCTCCGGGTCGCTTTCCGGAAAGAGCTCCTGCGACCACTTATCGTCCGGGATCTTGCCCGCGACGGCCGCCAGCCTGCCCTTCACCAGGTCGTAGGGATAACGATAGTTGACGATCGACCACTTCCACATGTTCCGCATGTCGAACTTCGCGGGAAGGACCACCTCCTGGTCGTCCGGATGGTGCAGCGTATACTTGTGGTGTTCGGTGTGGCTCGCCCAGAAGTGGTGGTGGTTGTGCCATCCCAGGAAGGAATACACGCGGAGGAAAAAGCGGTTCAGCCAGCGGGTCCTGAAGACGGAATCATGGACCAGTTCGTGAAATCCGTTGACCAGGAAATGCCAGAAATGGCCGTTGATGAATACCAGGAGTATCGTAACATACCACGGCCAGTAGAGGGAGGAGTAGACGGCGGCGCCGGCGCCGGCGGCCAGGACGGCGAGATAGCCCAGGGTCTGTACGAATCCCAGGAAATCGCTGCGCCGGTTGAGGCTGGCCAGTTGTTCCCGCGTGACCCGGCACCGGTACCACTTCACGCGCTTCTTCGGGGGCGGCGCGTTGTACTGCGGCCCCTTGGTCAGCACTTCCTCGTCGGAAAGCACGGTATGATCCGGACCGACGACTTCCGGTGAGTCGCCCGGTTCACGGGGATCTCTGGCAGTTTCGCTCACGATGTCATCCTGCCTGCAACATGTTGAAGGGAACGCGGTAAAAGTAAGGTCGATCTACCATGTTCGTCAAGCAGAATCTCCCTTGAGAAAACGGTCGAACCAGTCCACCATCCACTCGAAGTACTCGAACCGGAAGACGTGGTTGCCATCGGGCTGGTAGACGCGGAAGCGGTCACCGGCGCCGGCGTCGCGGTATACCGGCGCCACCGTGCGAATGAGCGCGTCGACTCCGGACTTCGGCATGTCCTCGTCCGACGTGGGCGCCACCATCATGTAGGGCCGGGGCGCGATGCAGTGCGCGACGATTTCGGGATGGTCGAAGTAGCGGAGCATGTGGGGCACGTAGAAGTAGGCGCTGTGGCGGTACAGGTCGCCTCCCCGTATGACGCTCTCCAACTGACCCACGCCGCCGCAGATGGGTACGCCGGCCGCCAGCCAGGGGGCGCAGGCCATGGCGTACCACGTCGCGTTCCCGCCCAGAGACATGCCCGTCAATCCCACCTTGTTGTGTCCGATCCGGTCCTGGACCTGGAGCACGCGGACGCCTCTTAGCGCTTCCTCCACGAGGAGTCCCATCTGCGAGATGCCGTAGGCGAGCATGTGCTTAAGCTCGATGTACCAGGATACCTCGTTCGTGCCCCGGCCGTGGCAGCCCTTGGGCGAGATGGCCAGCGTGACGTAGCCCCGCCGGGCCAGTTCCCGTGCCCATCCAAAGAGGGGCGGGTCGTTCGGATCGTCCTTGTAGAACCGTTCGAGGGCCATGCGCTCGGCCGATCCGCCCGTGCCCGGTACGCAGACAACGCCCGGCAGGTGTTCGGCCGGCTCGTCCAGCGGCTCGATCAGGATGGCCGGGACCGTCTCTGCGTGGGAATTGGCGTAGGAAAGGTCCGTGAGCCGTATGCCGTCTTCCACCCGGGAATGGCCCACGGTATAGTCGACCTGTTCCGGGATGTCCGCCATGCCGAAGAGTTCGAGCAGCTTCTCGCGGATCTTCCCGGGCGGAATCGAATCGGGATAGCGGGGTCGCAGCCCCTTGCGGTCATAGGTAGGTTCGAAAGGTTCTTCCATGCCGTATCTCAGCGTGGTTACAGCGGGGCATCATCCCTACACGGCGTAGGGCGGGAACTCGTGCGTGTGGCGCTGCGCGACTTCATTGCTTAAGTCCCCGTCGCGCATGAAGTCTTTCTCCCGGCCCTGGTCCACGATCAGGCCACGTAGCTGGTCTCGAAGAGCCCGGGCTTCGGGATGATCATTGCTGTACAGGTTCCGGCACTCGAGCGGGTCTTCCTGGAGATCGTAGTACTCGAACTGCCCGGTCCGGTAATGCCAGATGAACTTGTCCCCGTGGCCGACCAGGTAGTGGCCGAATTCGAGGTGTTCGGCGTGCAGTCGCTCCCGATCCAGCCGGTCCGCTTCGCCCCGCACGAGCGGCATGAGCGAACGGCCGTCCATGCGGCCGGGAGGAGGCAGGCCGCACACGTCGAGCAGCGTGGGCATCAGGTCGGCCAGGCCCACGGTGGTATCGGGGTGCCGGACGCCCGCGGGGAGGTCCATCTGTGCGGGGAAATTCAGGACGAAGGGCACGCGGATCGAACCCTCGTATCCGTACGACTTGGCCCAGTAATGATGGTCGCCCAACATGTCGCCGTGGTCGCCGACGAAGGCGAAGACGAGATTGCGCAGTTGGAGCATGCGCCACAGGTGATAGGTGAACCGCGTGATCTGGGTGTCCACGTGATCGATACAGCCGTAATAACCTGCCCGGGCCCGCCGGACGTTCTTGAGGGACAGGGGGAGATACTCGGCTTCCGGGAAGGGACCGTGGGCCTTGACGAAGGACATGCGTCCGCCCACGTACCCCGAAGGATCGCCGATGACCGGATCGGGCAGATCGGGGTCGTCGGCGTACCGCTCGTAGAAGAACGCGGGCGGGTCCCAGGGCGGATGGGGTTTGCTGAAGGACACGAACAGGAAGAAGGGCGTGTCCCGGCCGTGGTCCCGGACGTGCTCGTCCATGACGCGAATGGCCTGCGTCGCCGTCCAGGTGGTCACGTGGAGTTCCTCGGGAAAGACGCAGGGGCGGGACGTGTACCCGTTGTTGGTCACGCCCGCGTTGAACAGGCCGAAGTCGCCCCAGCCCTGTTCGGCAAGCCAGTCCAGGTAGTCGTCGCGGTATCCGGGAGACAGGTACCGGCCTTCCTCGTGGGCGATGATTCGGTCGAAGCCGTAGGGCTCGTCCTGGGGAAAGACATGTCTTTTCCCGATACAGTAGGTCTTGTAGCCACTGCGTTGGAATACCCGGCAGAGCGTGTCCGGCTCGTCCCACGCAGCCATGTCGTCGAAGCCGACCATGCCGTGGGTAACCGGCCACTGGCCGCTGAAGAGCGTCCGGCGGGCGCCCACGCAGGAGGGGACCTCCGAGACCGCGCGGGGGAAGTAGTGTCCTGTATGGGCGAGGGCGTCGATGCCGGGCGTGTGGACCACGGGGTGGCCCGCTATACCCAGGGTGTCGCCACGAAGCTGGTCGGCGCAGATGAGGACGACATTGGGGCGGCTGCTTCGTTTCATTAAATCCTCTAGGACGGCAGAACCTGCTGCCCGATGACGATGTGGTGGAACAGGGGCCTGGTGCGTTCGGGCAGTGCTTCGTATTGTTCCGGGGTCAGCGGCACGACGTCGTCCGGCCGGAATCCCCGGTTGGCCGCATCGCGTTCGAAGTCCGAAAGGCCGGGTATAATCGGATTCAGGTTGAACCACCACGCCGCGTAACGGGCGATGATCGCCATGCGGGTCTCGTCGCTGTGGTTATGTCCGTTGATATGCCAGGTTCGGCTGTCGAAGAGCAGCACGCTCCCCGGCCTCCCTTCGGCCTGAATTTCCGACGGGTGCGTCGTTCCCGGTGCCAGGCTGCTGTCGCCTGTTGGATTGTTGTCGGCTTTGTGGCTTCCAGGTACCAGTACCGTGCCGCCGTTCTCCCTGGTGAAGGGCGTGAGCATCCAGAGGCTGGTCAGCAGCAGCGGCGCATCGGGATAGGGTGCCGGAATACGATAGTCGTAGCTCTGCCCGAAAGGCCAGTCTGAGTGCAGGCCCCCGCCCGGATTTTCCGTACGGGGAAATCCGGGGTGGAGAATGACGCCCGTGGTCATGGATATGCGGACGTGCTTGCCGAAAAACGCTTCGGCGACCCCCATGATTCGATCGTCGGACAGATACGGGGCGATCGCCTGGTCGTAGGCGATGATCCCGCGAACGGCATGCCGGCCGTTTTCCAGGTCCTCGGGCCGGCCATCGGCCGTGGCGACCAGGCTGTCGCGGACCTTCACCACTTCGTTGGGGGGAATCACACCGTCTACGACGCACCAGCCCTCGATCCTGATCCGTTTTACTAGATCTTCGACGGTTGACATGCCCGTACCTTCCGCTTAGAGTTTATCCAGTGTATCGATGTTTTGACCGACGTGGTTTCTACCGCCGGGTTCGCGATGCAGGATCGATACGCAAAACCGGCTGTTTTGTAAAGTCGATTCTCGCCAAATATAATGCAGGCAGGAGTAGAGATGATTTCGTACCGCCCCCTCGGCCGAACTGGCTTGATCGTATCTACCCTGAGCATGGGATCCGGCGGCTACAACCGGCTGGGGCAGACCAGCGATCCTCCGCTGACCGAACCGGAGATGCACCGGCTCGTCCACGGGGTCCTGGACCTGGGCATCAATCTCTTCGATACGTCTCCGGGCTACCTTGAAGCGGAGGCGATCCTCGGGCGGGCCTTTCGCGGCACACCACGAGACCGGTACTACGTCGCCACACGGGTTGTGCTCTCACAGTTCGACGAGGCTAGCGGTCCGGTCCTGATGACACCGGAACAGATCACGGAATCCATTGAGACCAGCCTGCGCCGCCTGGGTGTCGACGAGATCGACGTAGCGCTGATCGCCGCAACCGAAAAGGCGGATTTCGATTACATGATCAACGAGCAGTTCCCCGTACTTGAACGACTTTGCCGACAGGGCAAGATCCGTTTCCTCGGATCCAGCGAAACCGCGTTGTCGGACGGCGCCCATGCCTGGTTGCAGGCCGCGGTGCCCACCGGTAAGCTGGATGTCATCATGATCGCCTACAGCATGCTCAACCAGTCGGCCCGCCATACGGTCTTTCCATATTGCACAGCGCACGATGTCGGCGTCATGAACATCTTCTCGGTGCGCAACATCTTCAAGGACCCGGACCGCCTTGCCGCCACGATCGAAGACCTGCAGGATCAGGAACTGCTGGACGAGTCCATCGATCCCCATTCCCCGTACGACTTCCTGCTCGAAGATCCCGATATCGCATCGCTGGTCGAAGCGGCCTACCGGTTCGTCGTCTACACCGAGGGCGTCACCACCGCTGTCTGCAGCGCGGTAACCCTGGACAAGATCGAACAGAACATCGAGAGCATCGCAAAGGGACCGCTTCCCGAAATGCACGTAAAGCGCATACAGCGGCTATTCGGCCACATCAGCGAACCGGTCGGGAACTAGCTGTCGACGTTTCGTCCCTCAATTTCCGTTCGACGCTCTCGATCTTCTCTTCCATGGTCTGCGCACGGTCGGTTCGCGTACCCAGGCGAATGGTCGTGGAAATCCGCGGAGCGCCCATTTCGTGCACGGTCTCGTGGCATTGCTTCACGGCCTCGAAAACCTCTTCCCACTCTCCTTCGATGTTGGTCCCGTAAGCGTGCATGAACGTCTTCAGCCCCGCTTTCTTCAGCACCCGTTCACAGGCCGTAACGTACGCTGAAACCGATACCCCGACCCCGATGGGCACCACGCACAGATCGACAATGACTTTCATGGCGTCCTCTCCCTGGTTCACTTCACCCTCGGTTCACTTCACCCGTGGTTCAAGGATCTCCCTGAGCCGTGCGGCCACCAGGACATCCTCGCCGGGCTCCATCATATAGGGCATGATGGACAGGCCGTCGCCCCCGCCCATCTCGACGCGAGGTTCGCCTTCGGACAACAGACGCACGACCTGGTCCGGATCGATGCCGATTTCCGAGGTCTCCCAGTTCATGTGCAAGACCGGTGCGACGTTGGACCGGCCCGGTTGCCGGATCGACGTCCGCATGGACGGAAGCGCTCCGACCGCATCGATCACGGTCTGGAGATATACCTCCCATTCCTTCCATTCCGCTTCGTGATCTCTTTGTACCCACTGCTCCACGGCGGCCAGCAGCCCCATGATCTCCTCTTTCCCCGCCTTCATTGGACGTGCGATGGAATGATGCGGGGCACCGTTCATGAAAGCCGCCCACAGCAGGTCGCGCCGGCCGAGGACCAGTCCGGAGGTCTGGGGCCCCCGGAGGCACTTCCCGCCGCTGTAGGCCACGGCGTCCACGCCGTCCGCCAGGTACGGATTGGGCACATCCGGACGTTCGGCGGCCGCGTCCACGAAGACGGGAATGCCCTGGCCATGGGCGATGTCGACGATCTCGGCCACGGTCATTACGCCGTCGCCCGCGCGGTCGCCGAACAGGGCGACCATGGCGGTGCGTTCGTTGAAGGCGGCCCGGAGACTATCCGGGTCGTCGTCCGTTTCGACGAGTGTGATTCCCACCATCCTGATCGCGTGGTCGTAGACATGGCGGTGGGTCCTGAGCGTGATGACCTCGTTCTTCATGCCCGTGGTGTCCGGCAACCGGGCGATCCGGTCAGGGTCCGTTCCGGCCACGCAGGCGGCGGTAACCTGGCAGAGCGCAGCCGCGCACCCGTTCGTCACGAGTCCGAATTCCGCTTGCATGACTTCGGCTATTCGCCGGCCGACGCCTTCCATGAGTTCTTCGATATGGACGTACTTCCTGGACGCTTCGGCCATGGCCCTGCGGACTTCAGGCAGCATGACCGACCCGCTGTACATGGTCAGCGTGCCCTTGCAGTTGATGAGGGGTCGGACGCTCACGCTTTCATAAGTGGGGTATTCCGGAGCAGGCATTGAGGAGTTCCTCGTAATGGTTCGGAGTTCCACTGCGGCCGTGATTCGCAGCGTGGCGCGCGTGGCGCCGGTGTCCTGCGCGCACTTCAGGTTCTGGATAATCTATCCTCAGCGCGTGCCATGTGTCTAACAGATAATCTTCGGGCGCGCTTAAATCCTTGCAATAGCCGGAAATTGTTGTAGAATCCAACTGTTTAAATGGTAAAAAAGCGGCCGAGTCTTGGCACTTGAAGACGTGATTTATAATGATGAAACCTGGAAACGATCTACAACTATCGGAAAGGATGGGTT
>VXWP01000103.1 GCA_009835325.1 Gemmatimonadota bacterium
CCGAAACGGCCAGCGCGGCAGCGGCGAGCGCGGCAGCGGCCAGCGCGGAAACTGAATCGGTGAACACCGAGGCGGAATCGGCGAGCGCAGACGGGGAATCGGCGAGCGCAGACGAGGAGGCCGAGACCTCCGAAACCGTGCAGAACGTGGCCGAGGCCGAGACGCCGCCCGTGGAAACCGTCTGACCCATGTAGACGCAGGCCATGACCGGGCGCCGCCGGGTTGATGGCGGCGCCCGGTTTTTTGGCAAAAAGCGCTTGACACCGTAAACGGAACTGATTAAATTTTTCTACCTATGGCTTTTGGGGGAAATGCGTTTTGACCGGACCCCTGAAACCCGTGTTTCACAGGCTTGTCCGGGTCGGTACAACAGGGAAGGTTGGGCGGAAATGCCAACGATAAACCAGCTCATACGCCACGGCCGGAAGAAGTCGCAGCGTAAGACGAAATCACCCGCTTTGCGCGGCAGTCCCCAGAAACGGGGCAACTGCCTGCAGGTGAAGACGCAGACGCCCAAGAAGCCGAATTCGGCGCTGCGGAAAATAGCCCGCGTCCGTCTGATGAACGGCATCGAGGCCACCTGTTACATCCCGGGCGAGAGCCACAACCTGCAGGAGCACAATATCGTCCTGGTCCGGGGTGGCCGGGTGAAGGACCTGCCCGGCGTGCGGTACCACATCATCCGCGGCGCGCTGGACGCCAGCGGAGTGCCCGACCGGCGCAACGGGCGTTCGAAATACGGGACCAAGAAGCCCAAGTAGGCGGAAAGCACATCCTGGAAGCACACCCTGGCCGTACGTTAGGGAGCATGAGATGGCGAGAAGGAAAGAAGTCGTAAGACGGGAACCGGAGCCGGACTGGAAGTACAACAGCGTACTGGTATCCAAGTTCATCAACGGATTGATGCGCAAGGGGAAGAAGAGCATCGCGGAACGCGTGTTCTACCAGGCCCTCGATCTGATCGAAGAACGCACAAGCCAGGAACCGCTGCCGGTCTTCGAGAAGGCGATCAAGATCGTCGGACCCGTCGTGCATGTCAAGTCCCGCCGGGTGGGCGGTTCGACCTACCAGGTTCCCGTGGAAGTGCGGGAAGACCAGCAGCGGGCCATGGCGATTCGCTGGATCATAGATGCCGCGCGGGCCCGTTCAGAGAAGAACATGTTCGAGTGCCTGGCGGGAGAGTTTACCGCCGCCGCCAAGGGGGAGGGCGCCGCCGTCCGCCGCAAGGAAGAGACGTACCGGATGGCGGAAGCGAACCGGGCCTTCGCCCATTACAGGTGGTAGCGGCGTATCGATATCACGTCGAAACAGTAAAAACGGATCATCCCTCGCGATGATCCGTACTTTATGAGGTAGATGACGCAGTGACTGAAACAACGATCAAACCGAAAGAGAAAATGTCCGAAGCAACCCGAAAGCACGCTTCCGAATCGAACCTGGAAAAGACCAGGAACATCGGGATCATGGCCCATATCGACGCGGGCAAGACGACCACCACCGAACGCATCCTCTATTATACGGGACGCTTGCGGAGAATGGGCGAGGTCCACGACGGCGCCGCGACCATGGACTGGATGGAGCAGGAGCGCGAACGGGGCATCACGATCACGTCCGCGGCCACTACGTCCTTCTGGCGCGACCACCGGATCAATATCATCGATACGCCCGGTCACGTCGACTTCACGGTCGAGGTGGAACGATCGCTGCGCGTGCTTGACGGCTCCGTGGCGATTTTTTGTGCCGTGGGCGGCGTCGAGCCGCAGTCCGAGACCGTGTGGCGTCAGGCCGACAAGTACGGCGTGCCCCGCCTGGCGTACGTGAACAAGATCGACCGCGTCGGGGCGGACTTCCACCAGGTCGTTTCCATGATACACGAACGGCTCGGGGCCAACGCCATCCCGATCCAGCTGCCCATCGGCGCCGGCGACCTGTTTACCGGGTCCATCGACCTGGTCACCATGAAGGCCCGCAGCTACCACGAAGACAACATGGGCGCCACGTACGACGAGCACGACATTCCGAAGGACCTGGCCGAATATGCCGCGGAGCACCGCAGCAAGCTGATCGAGAGCCTCGCCGAAGTGGACGAGGAACTGATGGAAACCTACCTGGCCGGCGAGGAACCGACGGCTTCCGAATTGCAGGGCGCCATTCGCAGGGCCACGCTGTCGGTCAGCCTGATCCCCGTCCTGGTGGGTTCATCCTTCCGCAACAAGGGCGTCCAGGCGCTGCTCGACGCGATCGTCGACTACCTGCCGTCGCCCCAGGACGTGCCGCCCGTCACGGGCAAGAACACGTTGACCGGCGAACAGGAAACGCGGGAGAGCCTGCCCGACGCGCCCCTGTCCGGCGTAGCCTTCAAGATCATGACCGACCCCCATGTGGGCAAGCTGGCTTTCTACCGGATCTACTCCGGCACGCTGCCCGCCGGCTGTTACGTGCTGAATACAAGGACCAACCGGCGCGAGCGAATCAGCCGGATCCTGCAGATGCACGCCAACAAACGGGAACAGCTCAAGACGGCCGAAGCGGGCGATATCGTCGCGCTCGTGGGCGTGAAGGACGTGGCGACGGGCGATACGCTTTGCGATCCCGAGTGGCCCATCGCCCTCGAAGCGATGGAATTTCCCAAGCCCGTGATGTCCGTCGCGGTCGAACCCAAGACCCGGGCGGACGAAGAAAAGCTCAGCCAGTCCCTCCAGAAGCTCTCCGAAGAAGATCCCACATTCCGCGTACATACCGATGAAGAAACCAGCCAGCTGATCATCTCCGGCATGGGTGAACTGCACCTCGAGATCCTGGTGGACCGCATGCTGCGAGAGTTCCGCGTGGAAGCGAACGTGGGGCGTCCCCAGGTCGCCTACCGGGAGACCATCGGCACGGCCGTGAAGAGCGAAGGCCGATTCGTGCGGCAGTCGGGCGGACGCGGGCAGTTCGGGCACGTGTGGCTCGATATGGAGCCGGTGAAGGACGGGGACGGCGTGGAATTCGTGAACGGCATCGTCGGCGGGGTCATCCCGCGGGAGTTCATCTCTTCCGTCGAGGCCGGCGTCCGGGAAGCCGCCCATAACGGCGTGCTCGCCGGATACACGGTGCAGGGCGTGAAGGTCACCCTGTACGACGGCTCCTACCACGAAGTCGATTCGTCCGAGGTAGCCTTCAAGGTGGCGGCCTCCATGGCCTTCCAGGACGGCATGCGCAAGGCCGAACCCGAGTTGCTGGAACCGGTCATGGACGTGGAAGTGGCGGTCCCCAGCGAATACGTGGGCACCGTGGTCGGCGACCTGAACGCGCGCCGGGGGCGCATCGGCGGGATCATTCCCCGGACGGACGCGCAGGTCGTGGCGGCCACCGTTCCCCTGAGCGAGATGTTCGGCTACACGACGGCACTGCGTTCCGCCACGCAGGGACGGGCCGTGTCCACCATGCAGTTCTCGCATTACTCGGAAGTGCCTGAGAGTATCAAGCAGGAGATTCTGGAAAAGATTCGCGGCGGCGCATAACGGTTTATTATCTGGAGGATTTGCAGCATGTCGAAGGAAAGATTCGAGCGTACCAAGCCCCACGTGAACATCGGCACGATC
>VXWP01000104.1 GCA_009835325.1 Gemmatimonadota bacterium
CTTCATCGCTTTCTCCTCGTCATGAACCTTTATGTTAACCAGTTGACGGGCTTCATCCCTCCCGAACTCGGGCAGCTTGGTAGATTGAAGGCACTGGGACTTAGCGGCAACGAGTTAACGGGCGCCATTCCTCCCGAACTTGGACAACTCGGTAATCTGGACGGATGGCTGGATCTCAGCGATAACCTGTTGACCGGACCGATTCCTTACGAACTAGGGCAACTCGGCAGTCTGAGGGAACTGGACCTCAGGGGTAACCAGTTGACAGGGACTATTCCACCCGAATTCGGAAAACTCGGAAACCTGGAATCTCTGCGGTTATCGTTCAACCAGCTGGAAGGCAACATTCCGAACAGCGTAGGCGAAATGGCAAGTTTGAAAACACTGGCCGTCATGGGAAACGCCGGCATGTCCGGAACATTGCCCCCGGGGCTCGTCCGACTGAACCTTGATGACCTGTTGCTCAGCAACACGCGATTGTGTCCATCTCCGGATCTCGGATTTCAGGACTGGTTGCGCACTATTCCCAACCTCCGGGTTTCCTCCCGTTGCAATCTGGACCCTGGGGAATCCACGGTCTACCTCACGCAGGCCACGCAGTCGCTGGAGCAACCGGTGCCGATAGTGGCGGGTGATGAAGCGCTCCTGCGCGTATTCCTTACGACAAATGAGGACATAATTGGAACCATGCCTCCGATGAGGGCCAGGTTCTACCAGGGCGAGGCCGAAATCCATGCGTTGGACATACCCGAACAGGCTGTCGACATCCCGCAGGGGATCGACGAGGGAGACCTGTCGGCATCGGCCAACGCACGGGTACCCGGATCGGTGCTGCTGCCCGGTTTGGAGATGGTCATCGAGATCGATCCGGAAGGTTTGTCGGAGGCTTCCTCGGGCGTCGTCCGCCGCTTGCCTGCCATGGGCCGGACATCCGTGGACGTGAGGCACGTTCCACCACTGGAGCTTACGCTGGTACCCTTTCTGTGGACAGAAGACCCGGACGACAGATCGGTCTTAGCGGAAACGGCAGGTCTGTCGGCCCAATCCGATCTGTTTCGTCCCACCCATGATCTCCTGCCGGTGGACGACCTGGTAGTGAACGTGCGCGATCCAGTATGGACGACGACGGAACTCGTGTTGGATAACGGGGACGCTTTACTACGCGAAACTACGGCATTACGCATCATGGACGGCGCGAGCGGACAGCCACAGCACTACTACATGGGACTGCTTGAAGTAGGAGGCGGCCAGGCGGCCGGCATAGGTAGCACGGTGAGCGTATCTGTTCTGGATGATCTTATTATAGCCCACGAACTCGGCCACAACATGAACCTGTTCCATGCCCCGTGCGGAGGTGCTGCCGGACCCGATCCCAACTATCCGTATCCAGACGGATCCACCGGGTCCTGGGGATACGATTTGCTGGCAGACAGGCTGGTCGGCCCTTCTACCTCGGATCTGATGAGTTACTGTCATCCGCAGTGGATCAGCGAATACCACTTCAACAGGGCCATGGCCTACCGTCTCTCGCAGGTACAGGCGCCGCTTCTAGCCGCGTCTTTTGCGCCTGCTGCCCGAAGCCTGCTTCTCTGGGGTGGAGTCGGTATGAGCGGTGAGCTTGTCTTCGAACCGGCATTCGTTGTGGACGCCCCGCAGATGATTCCCGAGGCAGGCGGTCCGTACGAGATCACCGGAGAGGACCGGAACGGACGCTTCCTCTTCAATTTCTCCTTCCGAATGACCGAGGTCATTGACGGCGAGGGCGGGCTCTTCGTCTTCGTCCTTCCCGGACGGGGGGATTGGCCCCGCCGTCTCTCGCGGATCACGCTTTCCGGCCCCGAGGGCGTCGTGACGCTGGGTGAAGAAGATGATCGTTCCGCCGCCATTCTCCTGGACAGCGCCACCGGCCAGGTGGGTGGCCTGTTGCGCGACTGGCCCGCGGCGGGTATTTCGGACGTGTCGGCAAGACGCGTGCTGCCGGAGCCCGGGCTGGACGTCGTCATCAGTCGGGGCATTCCGGACCGGAACGACTGGTAGACGGGATCAGGTACGGTACATTGGGGATCGCGGATCGATGATCAATCCTGGTGAAACACTTCTTCCATATCCGCCCACCATTCGCCTTCCTTCCGCGTCGGCAGCGGTTCCTGCATGGGCATCATGATGTCCCACCACTCCTGGGTCGTAGGATCGGCGGCCATCTTCGCCATGTCCGCCTTGAAGTCGTCTCCGACATACTCGAAATAGGAGAAAAGGTAACCGTCCTTCAGGTAGATGGAGTAGTTGGTGATGTTGCATTCCGTGATCATCTTCGCCACGCCTGGCCAGATCTCGACATGATATTCCTTATATTCCTCGATCCGTTCCGGCCTGACCTTGAGGACCATACCGTAGCGCTTGGGTGATGCCATTGTTGTCTCCTTGTGAGGGTCGCCGGGCGGGTGTCGGGCCGCTGGGCGGATGTCGAGCCGCCGGGCGGGTGTGTCCATTACGGATTTATATGTTGATGGATATTTTAATCAATATTGACAATGCTATTTTTGGCGTTTAAGGACATGCCGGCTCCCCCATCCACATCAATCCGGCGTCGGCGCGTCCTCGGGAACTAAACCCACATCCCGCAATTCCGACCAGAAATCCGCGGGGATCTCGAACTCAAACATCCGCACGTTTTCGTCCACTTCCTCGGGCGACCGCGCGCCTGGAATGACGGCGGCCACCGCAGGATGGGCCAGGGGGAACTGCAGTGCCGCCGCCTTGAGGGGCGTGCCGTGGCGGCCGCAAACCGCTTCGATGCGCCGCACCTTTTCCACGATATGAGGTGGCGCTTTGCGGTAGTCGAACTTCGCCCCGTCCACGGCGCCCTGCGCCAGGATGCCGCTGTTGTATGGGCCGCCTATGACGATACTGATGTTTCTTTCCTCGCACAGGGGCAGCAGCCGCTTGAGCGCCGTATGATCCACCAGGGTGTACCTGCCAGCGCACAGAAAACAGTCGAAATCGCCTTCGGTGGCGAAACGGGCGAGCATCTTCGCCTGGTTCATGCCGACCCCGACCGCCCGGATGACCCCTTCTTCCCGAAGCCGGACGAGCGCCCGGTAACTTCCCTCCATCGCTTCTTCGTAATGATTGTCGGGATCGTGAATGTGAAGGATATCGACCCGGTCGAGTCCGAGGCGGGCGAGGCTTTCTTCCAGGGAGCGCAGCGTGCCGTCGTAGCTGTAGTCGAAGACGGGACCGACGGGCGGAAGATCGTCGGACCAGACGTCCTGGTCGCGCTCTGGATCAGGCACGAGGAGGCGCCCCACCTTGGTGGCGAGGACGAAGGAATCCCGGGCGCGCCCGGCAAGCGCGGCACCCAGGCGGGTCTCGCTCACGCCGCTGCCGTAGAGCGGGGCCGTGTCGAAGAACCCCAGGCCGTGGCCGAGGTAGGTATCTACGACTCGTGCGGCGGCCTCTTCGGTAACCCCCTGGTACAACCCGGCCAGGGGCGCGCCGCCGAGTCCCAGGCGTTTAACTTTAAGCCCGGTGCGGCCGATTTCCGCTACCGCGCGCCGGGGTCTCGCCGCACTGGCCTGATGCTGGTCATCCTACCTCATCAGACTCGTCCGGCGTCTCGCCCTGCATCTCGCCCTGCATGGATTCCCCGCGCAGCAGGAAGGCCCGGATATCGTAACGGCCGGGGCGCTCCACGGGCAGGTCGCCCGCCTCGATCATCTCCTCGATGGGCGAACTGTGGGTGCGCACGGGCATCTGGACGACCTCGTGGAGGCGGGCGGACTCGTAGATACCCATGATGATCTCTACGGCGGCCCGGCCGTTTGACGCCTCGCCCCGGTGTTCGGACTTGCCCTCGATCCAGTCCGCCAGTTCCACCGCCTGGCCCACACTAGGGTCCTCGCCGGTCGAGGGGTGCTCTTCCCAGCCGCCGGTGTTCGAGTTGATGAGCAGGACGCGCTGCTCGTTCACGTCCATCATGCCGTCCGTGCCGTAGAGGTAGCCGCCCTGCCGCCGTTCCGGATGGAGCTCCTGCAGAAGCTGTCCCACGGCCCCGTTGTCGAAGCCGACGATACCCGCGCTGCGGTCCTCGATCCGGATATCGCGCTCGTACCGGTCGGTCTTGCGTTCGATATTCCCGAGCACCCATTCGGGCGCGGGATCGCTCATGACGTAGCGCATGAAATCGAACATGTGGGAGCAGTCGTTGAGCAGGCCCTGGCTGCCGCTGCAGTGGACGTGCCGCACGTCGCCGATGGCGCCTTCGGCGATCAGGTTCCGGGCATCGGTCCACACCGGGTTGAACCGGCGCTGGTGGGCGATGGCCAGCTTGACGTCGTTCCGGCGGGCCGCGATCATCATCTCGTCGCATTCGCCCATGTTGACCGCCATGGGCTTCTCACAGAGAATGGCCTTCGGACGGCGCGCGCAGGCGGCGATGGTCAGGGGTGCGTGGAGCTTGTGCCACGTACAGATGCTGACGACGTCCAGCCCCTCCTCGTCCAGCATCTCCCGGGCGTCGGCGTAGCGTTTTCCAATATCGTACCGGTCGCCGAAATCCTGCCTGGCCTCGGCCACAGGGTCCGAAAGCGCTACGACCTCGAACCGCTCTTCTCCCAGGTATCCATTCATGTGCAGGTGCGAGATGCTGCCACACCCGATTATGCCGACACGATAGACCGTGGACATCTAAGACTCCTCCCAGGACGGATTTTGCGTGTATACGAGTTGTGACGATGCGACGAAGCCCGGCGACCGGTAGTGCCGGACCAATAGTTGGTCAAAATCGGATATCGAAATATAGACGGCGGTATGGACCGTGTCAACGATCCCGAATGCGGCGCTACGCGACGTGTCTTCGATGACGCAAGCGGTGCCCGCGGAGGGGAGTCGACGATCACGTGGACGTCGCCGCGCACTGCATCTAACCCCGGTGGACATGACTTGACACGGCGCACGGAAATAGCATAAGATTCAGTACGATGGAACTGCTGATAGTAATCAACGTAATCCTGCTCCTCATCCTCATCGGGACCTTCCTGTCTCTCTCGGGGCGCGTAAAACACCTCGAGGACACCGTCCGACGATATTTGAAGAATGTAACAGACCCGGTTGCGGGGATGTCCAGTAGCGACGCGCCGGGGTCGGACGACGCACCGGGTCCTGACGACGCACCGGGTCCGGACGACGCGACGGAACCGGAGACCGCAGGATCCACGCATCCGGCCGAGAGCGTTCCCGACCAGGGGCGGGCCGCACAACCTGTCGCGGACGCTCTGGACCAGGGGCGGGCCGCGCATCCGCCCACAAAAGTGCCGGACCAGGCGCGAGCCGGCGACGCAGCCAGCCGGCTGTCCCACATGCTCCGGCCCCGCACCCGCGAGGAGTGGGAGACCCTGATCGGTGGCAAGCTGCTGAATCGCGTGGGCGCCCTCGCCCTCATCCTCGGCGTGGGATTCTTCCTGAAATACGCCTTCGACAACGACTGGCTGAACGAGACGGCGCGCGTGGTCCTGGGCGGAGTGGCCGGCCTGCTGCTGGTTGCCGGCGGCCACCGGTTCCACCGGCGCGGCATGTCCGTATTCGCGCAGGGCCTGACCGGGGCGGGCGTGGGCATCCTCTATCTTTCGATTTACGCCGCCTACGATTTCTATCGCCTCGTTCCGCAACCCGCCGCCTTTCTGCTGATGGCCCTGGTGACGGCCGCGGCCCTGCTGCTTTCCCTGCGCTACGACGCACGGGCCATCGCCCTGCTCGGATGGGCCGGTGGATTTCTGACGCCGTTCCTGCTCGTCACCGCCCAGTTGAACACCCTCGGACTATTTGTCTACATCACCCTGCTCGACGCGGGCCTGATCGCGGTGCTGCTGAACCGGCGCCACTGGAGAGTGCTCGAGCCGCTGGGTATCGCGGCAACCTACGCCACGTACCTGACCTGGTCGTTTCGGGCGGATCTGCCCGAAGGTTTTGGAACGGCGCTGGCCTTCCTGACGCTGTGGTGGGCGCTGTTCGCCTGGCTGAGTCTCTACCGGTCAGCGGCCGGCGATACGGGAAAACGCCGGTGGCGATGGATCGCGGTAACCGTCAACGCATTGGGTTTCTACGTGATGCTCATGCGCCTTTCGCGGCACACGGAAGGCATATGGGATTTCATCGGGTTCCAGTCTCTTACTCCACAAAACTACCTGGCCTATTCAGAAGGGATCGCCACGGCCTTCCTCTCCCTGGCCTACTTCGTGCTGACCGCCTGGATCACGCGCAATACAGACGACCGATCCGCGGCCGCCGTGCATGCGACCGCGGCCATATTGCTGGCGGTTCGCGCACCACTGAGCTTTTTCTCCCCCTACGTCACTGTCGTCATCTGGGCCTTTGAGGCCCTGATCCTGTTCGGGTTCGGTGCATACCGCGAAGTGCGCGCCGTCCGGCACGCCGGTACGGCCCTGTTGGCGCTTTCGTTCGTAGGGATCTTTCTCTTTGGCGGCGCCTACGTATTCAACCTGGTTTCAAACTATGCGCCGGTATTTTCGTCGCGCACCGCCGCGTACTGGGTCGTGGGCGGAGCCTTGCTCGCCTGTGCCGGCATGCTGCGGGGCCGCACCGAATCGAAGAGCGACCGCCGGCATTACGCGGTCTTCCACCTGGCCTGGACCTTTCTCCTCCTGGTCTGGGGCACGGTGGAAGTCCTCAACTACTTTCAATACCTGTCTGTCACGACGGAAGGCGGCTCGACGGAGCAGTTGGCAAACCTGCGGCAACTCGCCGTATCGGGCGCGTGGCTGTTTGGCGCGGCGCTGGTCATGACGCTTGGACGGTGGCAGGACATCCCCGCCCTGCGCGCGGCAGCCATCGTCTACCTCGGCTGCACCGTGGTGAAAGTCTTTGTCTTCGACCTCATGTTCCTGGACACCCTCTACCGTATCGTCGCCTTCCTAGGCCTGAGCGCCATACTCATCGCCGTCTCCTACCTCTACTACCGGAACCGGCCGGCTTCCTGACCCGGTACGCCTTCCTGGCTCGTCTATCCCAGCCTGAATCGATCATCTCGATTGAAAAAAACGTGCGAGAGATTACAAAAGCCCTCCGACTATTTCGATAGACCCTATCGAATTGGTCCATTCACAAGCGCATCCATCTATTCAACGGAGGGAATCATGGGAGACGACAAGGTTAAGGAATCGCCGGCTGAGGTGTTCGCCACGGTGACGGAGGTGAACTCACTCTTCCATTCACTGGAGGATATGTTGGTAACTCGATTCGAGGCGATCGATGGCAAGTTTGGGGTCGTCGTGGATAAGCTGGCCGAGATGGACACCAGGAACGAAAGACGCTTCGAGGCGATCGATGGCAGGTTCGCCGCGATAGACAGTAGATTGGGGGTCGTTGATGATAAGCTGGCCGAGATGAACGCCAGGAACGGGGTTCAGTTTGCAGCATTAGAACAAATGATTGTGGAACTGGATACCAAAACCGAGGGGAGATTCGATCTGGTTGAGCAGAAGTTCAAATCACAGGAATCAAAGATCGAGCATTTCGTGACATCGGCGAACAACAAGATGATGGCTATGTTGCTCGTGATTGCCGGGTCGATCATTGCCGGCCTGCTTTACGGCGGTTAGTGCTGGTCAGACCGAACCGCGCGTGGACCGGTCCACGGGTCGACCCGTGCTCACCCCGGTGCTCACCCCGGTGCTCACTCGGGTGCTTTGCGCGCAGTGGCCTGCAGGGCGAACTCCGTCAGTTCCACCGTCATGGGATAACGGTTGAAGGGCGTAATCAGGTAGAGGCCGTTGAAGTACGTCAGGACGGACTCGATGAGTTCCCTGGCGATGGCGACGCCCTCTCGTCGGGCTTTGCGTCCACGGCCGACGCGGGCCATGCGGGCTCGCACGTCGTCGGGCACGACGAAGCCGGGCACTTCGTTGTGGAGGAACTCCGTGTTGCCGTCGCTGACGAGCGGCATGACGCCCGGCAGAATGGGTACGCCGGCATCCCGGGTCGCCTCGTAGAGTTGCTTTGCCTGGCGTCGGTCGAAGAGGGGTTGCGTCATGATCATGTCGGCGCCGGCTTCGACCTTCCTTTCCAACCTCCTGATCCTTCTTTCCAAATTGGGTCCGTTGGGGTCGAAGGCCGCCGCCACGGTGAACGCGGTCCTGCCATTCAGGGTGCGGCCCGAAAACCCCACGCCCTCGTTCATCTGCTTGATCAGCCGGATCAGTTCGAAGGACGAAATGTCGTAGACATTGCTCGCCCCCGGCTGATCGCCGAACTTGACGGGATCGCCCGTGACGGCGAGGACGTGGTCGATGCCGAGGGCGTGCAGTCCGAGTACCTGGGACTGCAGGCTGGCCAGGTTCCGGTCGCGGCAGGTGATGTGCAGCAGCGGCCTGATGCCGGCCTCCTCCTTGACGATCTGTCCTACCGCCATGTTGCTGATCCGCGTGACAGCCAGGGAATTGTCGGCCATGGTGAGGGCGTCGGCGCCCGCCTTCTTCAGGGCTTCTGCTCCCCGCACGATAGGCCCGTGATCCAGGTCCCGGGGCGGGTCGAGCTCGACAATGACGGTCACCCGTTCCTTGACCAGATCCACGATCGACGGTTCAACCGCCGGGGGCGCGGGTGCGGGACGGGCAGGTCGGGCCGGGCCCGCCGGACGCGCCGGGACCCGGACTTCAACCGGCAGGACCTTCTTGCGCGTGACGATCTCCTGGCCTTCCAGGGCCTGGGCCATGGCTTGCACGTGCTCGGGCATGGTACCGCAGCACCCGCCGATCAGCCGCACGCCCTGGTCGCGAAGGCGGAGCGCGCTCGTTGCGAAGTACTCCGGCGTCGCCTCGTAGATGAACCGGCCGTCCACGTAAACGGGGGAACCGGCATTCGGGAAGGCCGAGAGCACCAGCCCCTCCGTTAAGGGAACCGGCGCCAGGGCGTCCAACAGGCCCTTGGGACCGCTGCGGCAGTTGACCCCCACCACGTCGGCGCCGGCCGCACCCAACTGGTCGAAGGCCTCCACGACCTCGAACCCGTCGTCCGACTGTCCGTACTGGTCCACCGCAAGCTGGCAAATCACCGGCAGGCCGCAGACTTCCCGGCAGACCGCGAGTGCCGCCTTGAGGTCATCGAGCCGGAGAAAGGTCTCCAGGATGATCGCGTCCGCGCCGCCGCCGGCAAGAGCGGCGATCTGTTCCGTATACACCCGTCTGTGGTCGTCTTCGGTGTATTCCCGGTGGGGCAGTCCCCGGGCCGGACCCACGGCGCCGGCCACGTAGGCGCGGGTGCCCACGGCCTGCCGTGCGATCTCGATGCCCCGGGCGTTCAACGCCTCCGCCTGGTCTTCCAGATTGTACTTCGACAGGGACAGGGCATTAGCCCCGAAAGTATTGGTTTCAATCAGCCCGGCGCCAGCGTCCACGTATTCCTCGTGGATCTTCCGGATCAGATCGGGCCGGCTCTGGTTGATCTCGTCGAAACAGACTTCCATGGGCACGCCGCGGGCGTACAGCATGGTTCCGATGGCACCGTCCGCCACAAGCAGGGAGGACCGGAGATGGTCGAGGAGGGATGTGTTCATGGGTGGGAATCCGTTGGCGCCGCACCGTGGCCGTCGGGCAGAATCGCCGCACTCGGGCCGCCGTTCGGCAACACCGCACTCGGGCAGTCGTTCAGAAGCGCCGCACTCGGGCCGCCGTTCGGCACGTATCGACGCGCCTGGTTCAATGGCCGTTGTTTAACGCGTATCGACGGATCGCCCAGGCAAAGCCGTTCTCGTGGTTCGGCGGGGCGATGACCAGGCCCTGTGCCCGGCCCGCGTCCTTGACCGCGTCCTGGGCGTTTTCCATGATCACGCCCAGGCCCGCGTTGAACAGCATGGGCAGGTCGTTGTCGCCGTCCCCGACGGCCATCACGTGATCCATGGATATCCCGTGCTCGCGCGCGACGAACTCGACGGCGACCTTCTTGTTGACGTCGGCGTGCATGGCTTCGATCCGGTCCGGATTCGTCTTGACGAGATAGAGGCGGGAGGCGAAACGGGCATTCAAATCCGCCAGGACCGCCTCGCGCCGGTCCAGGCCGGGCAGGATCAGCATCTTGGGCGGCGGGGGATAGTCGCCCTGTCTCAGTCTCGCCATAAGGGCGTCGTCCCGGTCGACGGCGGCGCGGCTCTGCTCCTCGATGGATGCGATGGAGGGGGTATACTCGTTGGTGATCACGCTGTCCAGGGGGCCGCTTTCCGTCACGCGCAGCCAGCTGTATACGAAATTGAATCCGTTTTCCTCGATGAAATCCAGCAGGTCCAGGAAGACGTCCCGTTGAATACGCTTTTCGAAGAGCAAGGGCCTTTGCCCCTGGCGGACCGGCCCGAGAATGATGCCGCCGTTGTTGGCGATGACGTAAAGCCGGTCGAACAATTGCCGCGCATCGCTGAAAGGCTCGCAGCTGCGGTCGATGTTGCGACCGCTCACGGAACTCACGACCAGGCCCTGTTCGAGGGCGGCTTCGATGGCGTGCAGCCCCTCGGAGGAGGGCTTGCCGTCGGGCAACAGCGCCGTGTCGTCCTGGTCGAAGGCGATCAGCTTGATTTCAGGGGTTTCGTCGCTGGCTTTCGGTACTGCTTTCGGTACTTCCGCGGTCATGGCGTCCCTTTCCGAACCTTCAGGTTTCTGTTTCACTATCCTTCAGTCGCTTTCCAAGGCTCCCGCCTGGATGATAACGGGCGAAGTCCTCCCGGGAAAATCCGCGGCCGGCCTTCAGCGCCATGGCAAGCCCGTCGGCCGCGGCGAGTTGACAGGACGTGCTCGCCGTCGGCGCGAGGCCGAGGGGGCCGGCCTCGCCCGCCACGGGCACGTGCAGGATTGCCGCGCTCGACCGGGCCAGACTGGATGAAGGGTCCCCCGTGATGGCAATGATTGTCGCCCCATTGGCGATGAGGGTCTGCACGGCGGCCATCAGTTCCGCGGTCTCCCCGCTGTGGGAAAGGGCGATAACCGCGTCCCCTTGCGCAACCTGGCCGCTGTCTCCGTGATTGCAGTCGGCCGGATCGAGAAAATACGCCTTCGTGCCGGTGCTCTGCAGCGTGGCCGCCAGCTTGCGGCCGATATGACGGGACTTCCCCACGCCGGTGACGTGTACGCGCCCCCCGGCGGCTTCAGCCTTCCGAATGATTGCGATGGCTTCGTCGAAGTAGGTGTCGGACATGCCTTCATGCAGCATGGAAAGCGCTTCGGCGGTCCGCTGTACGGCCTTCAGTCCGGCCGCACCGGGGATCGCTGTGCCGGGAGTCGCCGCGGCCGACGCGGTCTCGGTGGAATCGGCTGTTTCGACTTTCGCCGTTGCCGTTTCCGAGGCGGCCACGGTTTCGGCTGCGTTCCGGGCAGGGATCGGGGCGCCTTCGTACAGGGCCATCACGTCATCCCGGCTCGATCCCAGCTGCGGGAAAGCCCCTGGGATGCGGCAACACACGGCGCCGCAGGCGTTGGCGAGCGATGCGGTATCCCGTAAAGAAAGCCCGTGGAAAAGTCCCGCTATCAGTCCGCCCAGGAAGGCATCCCCGGCGCCGGTGGTGTCCCGGGCTTCCACGGGTCTCGCAGGCACGCGTACCGTCTGATTCCCGTCGGTGACGACCGAGCCCTGCGCTCCTTCGGTGATGGCCACCAGGCGGGCGCCGTATCGGTTGTAGATACCCTCTGCCCGTTCTTCGGAAGTGTCGGCTTCCACCATCTGCAGGGCGGCGGCCTTGGCGGGTTTCACGACGTCGGCGAGACGCAGGGCCTCCTCGAAATCTTCGGCCGAACCGAGTCCGGCCACTTCGATGGCGAAATCCGGGGGGACATCCACGTCCAGCACGGTGGGCACGCCGGCCTCGCGGGCGATCCGCAGCACGGCGATGACGGCATCCAGCGGGAGTTGGGAGATCTCCGTCGTCACCATGGCAGCCGACCGAATGTAGTCAGCGAAATGCGTCTCCACGTGTGAGGCCGTAGTCTCCGCCGTCAGGCCGCGGGCCATGTAGATCGCACGGTCCGCATCTTCGGCCACGTTCACCACCGAAAAGCCCGATGCGCGTCCCTCGACGACCCGAATGGCCGACCGGTCGATGCCGTGGCGGTCCATCTCGTCCCGGATCATCGCGCCGTACCGGTCATCTCCCTGAAATCCGAACAGCCCGGCAGGTACCCCCATCTGGGCCGTCCAGGCCAGGTGGTTCAGCGTCACCCCGCCCGCGATCTCGGTGACGACCGATCCCGCTTCATCCGGCAGGATATAGGTTTTCTCCTCCGGTCCCGCGATCCGGTTCACCCGGTAGATCACGTCCACGACGTTGCTTCCGATACCCACTACCCTGCGGGTCCGGTCGATCTCCTGGATCACGAAATACCACCTTATGGGGAGTCACTCGAGCGGCCGGTATCTCTTAACACGTGTAATTT
>VXWP01000105.1 GCA_009835325.1 Gemmatimonadota bacterium
CAATATGATGGCAGAATTATACATTCCTCAGGCGCAACTCTCCAGGCTCGTGCACCTGGTCATGCCGGGAAAAGTCGTTGTGGTCTACGGTCCCAGAAGAGTGGGCAAGACCACGCTGATCAAGCGCTATATCCGGGAACACGACCCCGACGCTCTGCTCGTGACGGGGGAGGACATCGTGGTCCGGGAGTACCTCGAGAGTCAGTCCCTGGCCAAACTGACGTCCTTCGTCGGCAGACGCCGTACGCTGATCATCGACGAAGCGCAGCATATCCGGGAAATCGGACTGAATCTCAAGCTGCTCGCCGATCACGTCGAGGGACTTCGGATCATTGCCACGGGCTCGTCCTCCTTCGACCTGGCTCATCAAACCGGAGAGCCCCTGACCGGCCGCAAGTATACCCTGTTGCTACTGCCCCTCGCACAACTGGAACTCCAGGAAACCGAATCCGCGCACCAGACCAGGGCCCACCTTGAACAAAGGCTGATCTACGGGTCGTATCCTGAGGTCGTCCTCATGGACTCGAACGAAGACCGGCAGCTCTATATAAAGGAACTGATCGCATCCTATCTTTTCAGGGACATACTCCAGCTGGAAGGCATACGCCATGCGGATAAGCTGCTCAGGATGCTGCAACTGGTTGCTTTCCAAATCGGCCACGAGGTGTCGACTTCCGAACTGGGCACCCAGTTGGGCATGAACGCAAGCACCGTTGATCGCTATCTCGACCTGCTGGAGAAATCCTATATCCTCTACAGCCGCCGTGGATTCAGCCGCAATCTGCGTAAGGAAATATCCAAGAGCCGCCGATACTATTTTTACGACAACGGCATAAGAAACGGATTGATCAGCAACTTCAACCCACTGACCATGCGGGATGATGCTGGGGTATTATGGGAAAACTACATCCTGGCGGAGCGATTGAAGTACAACCTGTACAACGGCCGTCTGGCCGAAAGCTACTTCTGGCGTACCTACGACCGCCAGGAGATCGACCTGGTCGAGGAGTGGGGGGGCAAGCTTCTCGCCACGGAACTGAAGTGGCCTGCCAAATCAAGCCGGGCACCTGGTGCGTGGCGCAAGGCCTATCCCGACAGTTCGTTCCAGGTCGTTCATCCGGAGAACTATCTCGAGTTTATAACTGGCTCCGCACCTTAATCTAGCTCCGAGCCTAAAACTAGCTCTGCGCTGTGACCGTCTCCGCCTCGTGATCCACCGGGAAGTTCACGGACCGGGCGATGAAGCACATGGCGTTGGCCTTCTCGTGCAGCCGCTCCGCGACGGCCGCGTCGCTTTCCGCCGAAATCGTAACGCGGGGCCTGAGGGTCACGCGCGCGAACTGGCCCGATCCGTCCTGGTTCAGTTCCAGCACGCCTTCCGCGCGGTCTTCGTAGGCGGTCACCACGACCTTGCTCACCGTGCAGAGATGGAGATACCAGAGCATGTGGCAGGCCGAAATAGAAGCCAGCAGCATGTCCTCCGGATTATGGCGCGCGGCGTCGCCCAGGTAGCCGGGGTCCGCGGAACCCTTGACCACCGGCTTGCCCTCGCATGCGATGTCGTAATCCCGCGTATAGCTCCTGTACGCGCTCGTGCCATCGCCCTGATTACCCGTCCATGATATTCCGACCTCGTAGGTATGTTGCTTGTTCATGATGCCCCCGAAAAGTTACCGGTTTAGCCGTCCGGATCAGTGTATGATGTGCCTATACAAACTCGACCATATCGTTTCAACTTCTCCCAATTAGGCGGCATTCTGATGTTTTTGAAAGTATATTGGTAACATGGAATCAAAAGATAGACAGGAATCCTGGGCGCAGACCAACAGTCTCCTGCTCCTTGGCATCGTCGATCTGCTCGAAGAGAAGAGGATCTTCCAGGAATGCTATCGCGTATTGCGACCGGACGGCCGACTCGCGGTACAGACTTCTTTTTTCACCGGCCGCCACACCGCAGAAGACGACCGGCGCCATCCCGATTACCTGCCGATAGGACCGCGAAACTACCTGGAACCGACCCTGGACTGTCTGAAAGCCGTGGGTTTTCGGCAGATCGAATCCGAATGGGTCAAGGAATCGGTCGCCTTCTACAGCGAAAGATATCCTACAGCGGCCGCGTGGTTTCGCGATCGTAAGTACGGTTCGTATATGGTGACGGCGAAGAAATCCGAACATTCGTGAAGGAGCAGCAACATGGCCACCTGGCGTGAAGTCATCTTTCGTGTCGAGTCGCAGGAAGCCGCTGAACTGGTTGTCGAAGATGATCGCGCGGATGTCATCCTCGATCCTCTACGTTGGCGTATCCTCGAGATCCTGGAAGCAGGAAAATCAGTGACGGAGATTTCAGATGCGCTCGATGTTACGGATGCCAGGGTTCTATACCACGTGCAGAGACTGGCAGAGACGGGCGTCTTACGTTTAGAGGATGGCGCTTCGGAAGAACCCCGGGAATGGCGTTGTCTGCCCGCGGCGGGAGTGATCCGCGTCCGGGCGGAGCAGGAGGGCAGCCAGGCCACTGAGGGCAGCCAGACGGAACAGGCTATCCCGGCGGACGTTGCCGAACAGTTCAACCAGTCATTCCGAGAAGCGGCCGAAGGGATGTATGGACCTTCCTTCCAGATGTCCGTCAATCACAACCGCGCACGGCTTTCGGAAACCCAGGCCACCGAATTCAACCGCCGGCTGCTGGCCTTAATCGAGGAGTACTTCCCACCCGGGAAAGGAGACCGGTCGGGCATCAAGTACGGATTCCACGGCGTGCTCACGCCCATTGATCTGCACCCGCTTGGTGATGCTGTTTCCGAAGATTAAAGGGCCAGTACGGCAACGATCCTCACCGATGAACCATCTCCCGGAAAACAGAAGCGTCAGGCCACCGGATTTCCCGTCCATATTGCACCTCGCGGAAGGTCATTGGCTGTTCTCGACAGCCTGCCGTCGCACCTCGTCGTTCATCAGCACATCCGCGACGATCGCCACGATGTAGAACTTGCCTTCGAGCAGGTGTTCGTTGCTGTAAATCGGTTCCAGTTTTATCCATCTTCGCAGGTTCAGGTTCCCCCGGACCGTGTTGAATATAACGTCGTAAAACTTCTGCGTGTCGTCAAACACCCAGTCCTTCGTAAAGATTATCCAGAATCCGATCTCTTCGGGTATGCCGTCCCAGTCGTTCGCGACCGCCCAGTTGATCTCGATTTCCGGATCGCTGTCGTACTTGATGGACTTCGATTCCGTGCCCTTGACGATGCGGATATGCAGATCCATATCGTTGATCCGGCTGAGCACGCCGTTCACGTCCTCGATGATGGCCATGTGCGCTCCCTGGTAAGTCAGGTCTTAAATCAGGTCCATCCGATTCACTGCCCCTCCCACGGCCGTATCCTCGGTATCCAGCGCGGTACGTTCGCCTTGTACAGCCGATAGGGTTCACCGAACCGGCACTCCAGGCCCGGCTCCTCGTAGAGCGGGAAGTAGATCGCACACACCGCGAAGAACACGCACATCCAGCCCGCCAGGTGCCATGAGCCGAAGAGCAGGGCTTCGGCGCCGAGGATGAGCACCATGCCCGAATTCATGGGATTGCGCAGGTGGCGATAGGGACCGAGGACGACCAACTTCCCGGGCGGGGCCCACGGCGCCGGCGTGCCCTTCCCGATCCGGTCGAACAGCGCCATGGTCCACGCCGCCAGGACCAGGCCGTCCAACGCCATCGCGATCCCGATCCAGAAACGGAACTGCGTGGGCTCTGCCGGCGACAGCGCGCCCGGTGTATCGTACAATACCCACAATATCACGGCCGGGACGTAGATCGTAGCCGCCGCCGGAAGGAGGACGACGGCCTTCGCTGTGGTCCATTTCACAAGTGAAACTTCCCTTTTCTGTCGATTCCAACTCGTATCGTGTGAATTTAAATCCAGTATACAAGGATAGCCACATCGGAATTGGTAATTTAATGTGTTGATATTCATAGTCGTGAAGTATATGATTTCGGTCGATGCACGACCACACACATTGATTATAAACACAGGACGCTAAATTGTTCGCGTGTTTTTTGAGGTTTCTCTACCTACGGCATGGCATTCCGCTGTCCCTGGCGTTGCTGACTCTGGCTCTGTCGTCCTCCTGCCTGACGAGTCCGTCCGGTCCGCCGGCGCAGGAACCCACCACGATCACGCTGTCGACCTACCGGATCGTATTCACGGCCATCAACGACCATGTACGCATCGACGCCACGGTGCTGGACCAGGACAGCAGGGTGATCGCCGACGCCACGCTGCACTGGCGAAGCGCGGACATCAACATCGCCCGGGTGAGCGACCGGGGCGTGGTGACGGCCGCGGGAGCCGGAACGACGCAGATCACCGTCAGTTCAGGTTACGCCACGGCAACCGCGACGGTCTCTGTGGAGCAGGCGGCGGACAGCATCGAGATCACGCCGCCGTCCATAACGCTGGGGCAGGTGGGCGAGACGGGCCAGTTCACGGCGGTGGTCTACGACGCGAACGACAGCATCATCCCGGGCGCGGTGGTGGGATGGTCGAGTAGTAATCCCGAAATCGCCACGGTGGACGCCCGCGGCCTGGTGACGGCGGTTTCTCCGGGATCCGCCCTGATCACGGCTTCCTCGGGCGGGGTATCCACGTCCCGTCCTGTCCACGTAGAAGTCGCGCCGGAGCCGTCGCGCATCGTGCTCAACATATCGGAAGCGACGCTTTCGGCCGCGGGCCAGAGCCTGCAGCTGGACGCCCAGGTGTACGATTCGGATGGGCAGGCCATCCCGGGCGCGGCGGTGATGTGGACGAGCAGCCGTCCGGACGTGGCCACGGTGGACGCGGGCGGCCTGGTGATCGCGGTGTCGAACGGCACAACGCGGGTCACGGCCACCTCGGGCGACGCGTCGGCGCACGCGTTGGTACACGTGGTCATCGAGGGTACGGAGCCGCCTGAGCCCCCTGAGCCGCCTGAGCCCCCTGAGCCGCCTGAGCCGCCTGAGCCGCCTGAGCCACCACCTCCTCCGCCGGAACCGCCGCCGCCACCGCCGCCAGCTCCTCCGCCGCCGGATCCTGCGCCCGACCGCGC
>VXWP01000106.1 GCA_009835325.1 Gemmatimonadota bacterium
CGCGGCGGATGTCGGAGTAGGTCTGGTCCGCTTCCTCGTCCGTGACCGCTGGTACGATGATGCAGTCTTCGCCGCTGGTCCAGTTGACCGGCGTGGCGAGCTTGTGATGAGCCGTCAGCTGGAGGGAATCCACAACGCGCAGGATCTCGTCGAAATTCCGGCCCGTGGACGCGGGGTAGGTCAGCATCAGCTTGATCTTCTTGTCCGGACCGATGACGAACACCGAACGCACGGTCATCTTGTCGTCGGCGTTCGGATGGATCATGTCGTAGAGTTGGGCGACTTCCTGGTCGGGATCCGCGATCAGCGGGTAGCTCACGTTCGCGTTCTGTGTCTCGTTGATGTCGCCGATCCAGCCGCGGTGCGAATCGAGGGGATCCACGCTGATGGCCAGGATCTTGACATTCCGCCGGGCGAACTCGTGGGCGATGTTGGCCATGTAACCCAGTTCCGTGGTGCATACCGGCGTGTAATCCGCGGGATGGGAAAAGAGTATGCCCCAGCCGTCCCCGAGCCATTCGTGAAAACGAATCGTTCCCTCGGTGGTTTCAGCGGTGAAATCCGGGGCTTCGTCCATTAAACGTAACGCCATGACAATCCTCCTGCAAAGAGCCTGCTACAGATGATAAGGTGGTGTGATCAGTAGCCTGATCCGTCTATTGGCCTCGATAATATACCTATCTAGGTCAACAAAGTAAAGAATAAAATCAGCGCGTGCACCAGATCAGACCGCGACGGACGATTTCACGCGCCTCGGGCACGTCGAAATCGCTGGCGACGTGTCCCAGCGAACAATGGAATACCTTCCCCTTTCCCCACGGCCTCTTCCACGCCACGGGCATCACCGTGCCGTCGATCCAGGCGTCGTGATCCCCGCTGAAGGTCGTGGTCGCGAGCACGTGGTTGGCCGGATCGACGTGCATGTAGTACTGTTCCGAGTGCATGGCGAAATCGTTGAGGCCCGCCGTGACGGGATCTTCGTGATCGATGATGTTGACTTCGTAGTCGATGATTCCGCCAGGATGGGAAACCCACTGTCCGCCCACCATGTACTGGTAGTTCGTGTTGTTGCGGAAGGCGTCCGCCTGTCCGCCGTGCCAGCCGCCGAACCCGGCCCCGGCGGAGACGGTATCCAGGAGCGCCTTCTCCTGCGCGCCGTTGATCGTGCTCATGGTCACGGTCTGCACGATGAGATCGTACGTGGGCATGGCTTCCGCGTCCAGGTAGGCGTCAAGCGTGTCGTGCTGCGTGATATCGTATCCTTCCGATTCAAGCAGCGGGATGAAGATGTCCTGGGACTGTCTGGGTTCGTGTCCTTCCCATCCTCCCCAGACGAAAAGTGCCTTAGGCATTTGGTGGCTCCTATGGTTGCAATTCGCTCACTGCCGGTTGAAGACCGGGGCACCGTGGTTTCGTGGCCGACGGGTCTGCGGAACCGGCCTGGTACGATCAGGCCCGCACGGCCTGGCCAGGCATGCTGCACCCGGTTCTTCCTGCTCTGCTCGCTTACTGGCCGTCCCGCCCGCTACGCCTGGCGTTCCCAGCGGCTCGGGTTCATGCCGGGCGCGCTGGTCGACATGCCCTCCGGCTTGTTGCCGACGCCGAACTCGTAGGTTCGCATGCTCGGATCGCCCAGGAAGGGCCGGACGGAATCGGGCATCCGTTCCAGGTCCGCCGGATCCCGCGGCTCCACGTCGACGATCGGTCCGGCCCAGGCCGGCCGGTAGGCCACCGCGAGCATGGCCCGAGACCGATTGCCCCTGTTGGGCAGGGTGCCGTGAAACGTCCGGTGGTTCAGGAACAACGCCGATCCCGCCGTGCAGGGCACGACCACCTCCTCGGGATGGCGCTCGTACCGCTTGTACGGGTGGGCGTCCGCGTGCATGCAGAGGTGGGACCTGGGAACGACCCGGAAGGGCGAAACATCCAGCGTCAGGTCGTCGAGGTAGTAGAGTACCCGGACCGTGATGGGACAGCTCCCCTCGTACCCGAATATCTTCGAGCCGTAGGGCTGGCCGTCCGTATGGAGGCTGATCCCCGGCGTGCCGGGCTCGGACCGGTCGTAGGTATAGTGAATGAAAACCAGGCGGTCGCCGAACAACTCCTCCAGGAACCGCACCGTGGGTTCGTAGGCGATGAGTTCGGCCAGCTTCGGACTGGCAAGATGTGGGTCCCTGCAGCCCCGCTGTTTTTCACTGTAGTCCCGTCCGACGGTTTCGAGTCGATTGCACTCCGCTTTCAACTCCGCCAGGTAGTCTTGCGAGATCCAGTCCGGGATGATCAGGTAGCCCTCCTCCTCGATCATCCGTATACGCTCGCCCTGGGTGAGGGCGCGCCAGTCCCGGTCGTCCACATTGATCTGCCGTTCCGCTTGACTGTGCATCATCCCTCCTTTCTGCCTTGTTGCGAGCGTCGCCGGCGGCGGTCTGCTCGCCGACTCATGGTCCGCCGTCGCACCATAATCGACGTGCTTCAATCATCAGCGCACTACATTTCGACGCGAACCGCTTCCATGGTGCGGACCGCTTTCGCGCGGGCCACGTCGATGTCATCGCCCCGGGCAACGGCTACGCCAAGGCGCCGGTGACCGGAGACCTCGGGCTTGCCGAAGAGATACAGGCCGGTGTCCGGCTCGGCAAGGGCGGCATCCAGGTTGCCGAAATTCATCCGGTCGGACTTTCCTTCCACCACGAGGGCCGCCGAGGCGGAAGGACCGTGCTGGCGGATCTCCGGGATCGGAAGGCCCAGCACGGCCCGCGCGTGCAGGGTAAACTCGGACAGGTCCTGCGAGATGAGCGTGACCATGCCCGTATCGTGGGGGCGGGGGGAGACCTCGCTGAAGACCACTTCGTCGCCCCTGATGAACAACTCGACGCCGAAAACGCCGCGGCCGCCGAGTGCGGTGGTGACCGCCGCAGCCGTCCGCCTGGCTTCCGCCCACGCCTTCTCGCTCATGGGCTGGGGCTGCCAGGAGTACCGGTAGTCCCCGTCGACCTGTTCGTGGCCGATTGGCAGGCAGAAACCCGTGCCGCCCGCGTGGCGCACCGTCAGGAGCGTGATTTCGTAGTCGAATTCGACGAATCCCTCTACGATCACCTTGCCCGCGCCGCCGCGGGCCTCGTCGTGCGCGCGCTGCCAGGCACCGGCCGCCTCCGATGCATGGCGCACTGTGCTCTGTCCCTTGCCGGATGAGCTCATGACGGGCTTGATGACGCAGGGCAGGCCGATCTCGCGCACCGCGCGTTCGTAGGCTTCGCGGGTCTCGGCGAAGCGATAGGGCGACGTGGGAAGACCGAGTTCCTCCGCAGCCAGCCGGCGTATCCCTTCCCGGTTCATGGTCAGGTGGACGGCCCGCGCCGTGGGAACGACGTGGTATCCTTCCGATTCCAGGTCCACCAGGGCGCCGGTGGCGATGGCTTCTATTTCGGGTACGACGAAATCGGGGTTTTCCCGCTCGATCACCGCGCGCAAGGCGGATGGGTCCAGCATGTCAACCACGTGGGAGCGGTGGGCCACCTGCATGGCCGGCGCGTTGGCGTAACGGTCGACAGCGACCACTTCCACGCCCAGGCGCTGGAACTCGATGACCACTTCCTTGCCCAGTTCGCCCGAACCGCACATCAGCACCCGGGTCGCCGAAGGGGACAGCGGCGTGCCTAGCACGGCCATCGGGTCGTCCTTCCGGTATGTGTTGTTGATTCCATCATTCCAGGTACATCGCGGTCAGATTTCGTTCACCGCCGCCGTCAGTTCCTGCACCGCATCCTTGCCGTCGGCGAAGAGCATCAGGCAGTTGTCCGCGGCGAAGAGCGGATTGGGTATGCCGGCGAAGCCGGGGCTCAGGCTGCGCTTGATGACCACGACGGTCCGCGACCTGTCCACGTTCAGGATCGGCATGCCGGACAGCGGCGTGTCCGCCGCGTCGCGGGCCAGGGGATTGACCACGTCGTTGGCGCCGATGACGATGGTTACGTCGGTCTGTTCGAAACCCGTATTGGCCTCGTCCATCTCCTTCAGGCGGTCGTAGGGGACGTCCGCTTCGGCCAGCAGCACGTTCATGTGGCCGGGCATGCGGCCCGCAACGGGATGGATGGCGAACTCCACCTCGATGCCGTCGGCCTCCAGTTGATTGGCCAGGTCGCGCACGGCGTGCTGCGCCTGGGCCACCGCCATGCCGTAGCCGGGGACGAACACCACGCGCCGCGCGCTGTCGAGCACCATGGCGACCTCCTCGGCGGTGGTGGATTTCACTTTGCCTTCGTAGAGGTCGTCGGCAGGACCAGCGTCGTCGCCGCCCGAATCGCCGCCGACGCCCGCGAACATCACGTTGGCGAGCGACCGGTTCATGGCCTTGCACATGATGCTCGTCAGGATAAACCCCGAAGCGCCGACCAGCGAACCCGAAATGATCAGCACGTTGTTGGACAGCACGAAGCCCGTCGCCGCGGCAGCCATGCCCGAGTAGGAGTTGAGCAGGGCGATGACCACCGGCATGTCCGCGCCTCCGATGGGCACCACGAGCAGTATTCCCAGCACGGACGCGATCGCCACCATGATCCAGAAGTACTGGGTGTTCTCCGGCTGCAGGATGCAGAGGACGCCCGCCGCAAGTCCGGCCAGCAGGAAGAGCCCTTTGAGCACGTGATCTCCGGTGAAGCGAACCGCTTTCTCGGAGACGATGCCCTGCAGCTTGCCGAAGGCGATCAGACTGCCCCAGAAGGTCACCCCGCCGATCAGTCCGGACGCCATGGTCGCGATGCCGAACTGCATCGAGATCGTATCCGCGGACCGCAGCGCGGCCTCGACGTAGGCCGCGCCGGCCACGAGCACCGACGCCCCGCCGCCGAAACCGTTGCACAGGCCCACGAACTGCGGCATGGCGGTCATGGGCACCTTGAGCGCCCAGATGGCGCCGATCGCTCCGCCGAGGACGATACCCGCGACGATGAACTCGAACCGGACGATCTGCTGGTCGATCAGCGTCACCACGATGGCGATGAACATGCCCAGGGCGCTCAGGCGGTTGCCCCGCACCGCGGTGCGGGGATGGGAGAGGCCCTTCAGCCCGAATACAAACAGGGAAGCGGCGACGAGATAGGCGAAGCGGACGAGATCGGGGGACATCCGCCTACTCCTTTCTCTTGAACATGTCCAGCATGCGGTTGGTCACGAGGTAGCCGCCGACCACGTTGATCGTGGCGAAAACCACGGCGGCGGTTCCGAGGACCGTGGTCAGCGTCGAGTACTGGGTTCCGGCCGAGAGGATGGCACCGATGATCGTGATCCCCGATATGGCGTTCGAGCCGGACATCAGCGGCGTGTGGAGAATGGGCGGGACCTTGGTGATGACTTCGAATCCGACGAACACCGCCAGGACGAAAATGGTCAATATGGCAATGGTTTCACCCATGTGGCACTCCTCGATTCGTTCGCCGGTACAAGGCCGTTCGCCGGTACAAGCCCGCTCAGCCGGTACCGTCAAGTACGGAACGGACCAGTTCGTTGACGATCTCGCCGTCGCGGGTAACGGTCGCGCCCTGCACGATATCGTCGTCCACGGTCGCGTCCAGCGCGCCGTCGTTGATCATCAGCTTCAGGAAATTCACGATGTTGTTGGAATACATCTGGCTCGCGTGAAAGGGCACGGTCGAAGGCAGGTTCAATTCCCCCACGAGGGTCACGCCATGCTTGACGACGGTCTTGCCCGGTTCCGTGATCTCGCAGTTTCCCCCTCGCTCCGCCGCCAGGTCGATCACGACCGAGCCGGGACTCATGCTCTTGACCATGTCTTCCGTCACCAGTACGGGCGCCGGTTTTCCGGGCACGGCGGCCGTCGTGATCACCACGTCGTTCTCGGATACGACGCGGGCCATCATCTCCCGCTGTTTCGCGTAGAACTGCTCGTCCATGGCCTGTGCGTAACCCCCCGATCCTTCGGACTCCGCGGTGTCGAGCTCCAGCTCCACGAATCGTGCCCCGACGCTCTGGACCTGCTCTTTGACGGCCGGCCGCACGTCGTAGGCCTGGATCACGGCGCCCAGCCGCTTGCAGGTCGCAATGGCCTGCAGACCCGCCACGCCGACACCCACTACGAAGACGTGGGCGGGCGTGATGGTCCCGGCTGCCGTCATCATCATGGGGAACAGTTTCGGGAGGAATTCGGCCGCCATCAGCGCGGCCTTGTACCCGCCGATATTGGCCTGGGAGGAAAGGGCGTCCATGCTCTGCGCCCGGGAGGTCCTCGGGATCAACTCCATGGCGCAGGCGGTTGCGCGACGGTCTGAAAGCGCCCGGATCTCGGCGGCGGCGGACAGCGGTTCCAGAAACCCGATCAGCACCTGTCCCTCGCGCAGCAGCTCGACGTCCGCCATACCCGAGTCGGGATTCGCTCCGCCCCCTCTTACCTGTACGATCACGTCCGCTTCGGTAAACACCGATCCTCGATCCGGCACGACCCTGGCACCGGCCGCTTCATAGTCTGCGTCCGAGATGCCCGCCTCAAGGCCCGCTCCCGCGGAGACCCGGATGGCGCAACCTGCCCGTACCAGGGCGCCAACTCCGGCCGGAACGATGGATACACGCCGTTCGCCCGGACAGGTTTCGTTAGGGACGCCGATGGTCATGTACTGCTCCGGCTGCGTTGACTGAATGGGATATTCCGGCTGTTTCGAATATGCTGGCTGATCCGACGATGTGGAAGATGCGGAGCCAATGCTGGCCCCGCGTCGCGGACCGAGTTCTACGCGGACCGAGTTCTATATATAAGGATTCCTGCCGGACGCGTCAACTACCAGATTGGCTTCTTCGGCGCCGCGGAAAAAAACCCGTGCGAGCCACGCGCATATTGTCAGGGTCCGGGCCGCGCGTTATTTTGTATGGTGAGGTCCTTGAGGATTGGATCGCGAGCGACGCAAGCCAGGCCGCGGTGAAACGGGTGGGTTATGTCCCAATCTGGGAACCCGGCAGTAAGGGAGACTTCATGAACGATACCGAACGCTATGAATTCGACCGGCAGGGCTACATCGTAATCGAGGACCTGCTGGATCCGGGGACCGTCTCTTCGCTGTCGAAGGCGGTGGACGAACTGGAAGCACACGCGCTGGCGAACCTGGAAAAGCCACCGCGCAAGGCCAGTCCGTGGGGGCCGGACTATCACCGGAACCCCGAACGGGGATACCATGTGGACGGATCGAACGCGGAGGGCCGAACCGTCATCATCGAGGACTTCTGGAATGCGGACGAGCGCTTCGACGTATTGGTGAACGACTCGCGCACCATGGCCTATATCGGCGGGATCGTCCAGGGGAGGTCCACGATCAACAACTCCGAGATCCGGATCCGCTACCGCGGGAACCTGTCGGGACTGCACGGCGGCATGCGGCCCGAGAATCAGAAGTACCGGTACGGATTCAACGCCAACGGAATCGACTGCATGATGGTGCGCATGGTCTACTTCATCCATGACGTGTCCCGGGATCACGGGGCGTTCTGCGTCGTACCCGGATCCCACAAGACAAACCTGCCCTGTCCCTACGACGGCAACCCGGACGAGGAACCCGGCGTGGTCGCGCTGGAAGTCAAGGCCGGTGACGCCATACTGTTCACGGAGAACCTCCGCCACGGTGGGGTTACCAACCGGTCCGACCAGGTCCGCAAGACCATCCACGTGGGCTATGGGCCCTACTGGATGCTGTCGCAGAACCAGGCGACCATGGACGAATTGCCCTACGTGACGGAAGCCACTTTCGCCCGGAGGGACGACGACCGGCGCGCGCTTTTCACGCCGTGGCACAGGCCGCGGGGCTGGACCCGGAGCAGCAAGGCATAATGACCAGGAAAGGATTGTAAAAAATGTCCGTCACCCGTTCCGTAGAACGTTCCGTAGAACAGTCCATGCACATGTACCGGCGGGCCGAGGAACTGATCCCCGGATGGACGCAACTGATCAGCAGGCGGGCAAGCCAGTTTGCCAGCGGCGTCAGCCCCGTCTACGCTGAAAGCGCCAAGGGCGCCCGCTTCGTAGACGTGGACGGCAACGAGTACCTGGACATGATGAACGCGGTCAGCGCCATTATCCTGGGTCACGCCGATGACATCGTTGACGGGGCAGTGAAGGAACAGATCGATCGGGGCAGTATCTATACGCTGAACAGTCCGCTGGAAATCGAACTGGCCGAGGAACTCGTCGATACCATCCCCAGCGCCGAGATGGTGCGGTACGCCAAGGCCGGGGGAGAGACCTGCGCCCTGGCGGTGCGGATCGTGCGGGGAACCACCGGCAGGGACATCATCCTCTTCTGCGGCTACCACGGCTGGCACGACTGGTACCAGTCCGCCAACTATCTCGTCGATCCGGAGAGCGGCGAATACCCTTTCGCCGGCATCGAGCCGATCGGCGTGCCGCAAGTCCTCGCGGGCACGGCCATCCCCTTCACCTACGGGGACCTGGACATGCTCTCGGACCTGCTGAAAAAGCACGAGGGTCAGGTCGCGGCGGTCATGATGGAGCCCGCGCGGTCCGAACTCCCGCCACCGGGGTACCTGGAAGCCGTCAAGTCGCTGGCCCATGAACACGGCGCACTGCTGGTTTTCGACGAGGTGTCCTGCGGATGGCGCTTCCGCATCGGGGGGTTCCAGGAGTATACCGGGGTGACGCCCGACGTTACCACCCTGGCCAAGGCCATGTCGAACGGTTACGCCATGGGCGCCGTCGTGGGCTCCCGTGAAGCCATGGCGCCCGCCGCGTCGATGTTCGTATCCAGTTCCTACTGGAGCGACAACGTGGGCCTGGCCGCCGCACTGACCACCATTCGCGAGTTGAAGCGACGGGACTCGGTACCCTTCTTCGAGGCCATGGGTCAACTGGTCAAGAAGACGATGAACGAAGCCCTCGCGAGCGCGGGACTGCCCGGCGCCTGCGTGGGCCTATCCCACAATCCCGGACTCGCCTTCGACCTGCCCGATCCGGAACTCACCCCCATCGTCTCCACGCTGTTCGTCCAGGAGATGTCGCGCAGGGGCGTTTTTACCCCGACCTCGTTCCGGGTCACCATAGCCCACACGGAAGATGACGTCCGGCAGCTGGGCGAGGCGGCCGCCGAGGTATTCGAGCTCATCAAATCGGGCCTGGACCACGGCAACTTGGAACAACTGCTGGAGTGCGACCTCAAGAAGGAACCCTTCAGGAGGCTGGTCCGGTGAGTTGGGCGGCCTCCGCTTCGCCCAGGACCAGCTCCGCCGCCTGCTCACCCGAGCGCACGCAGTCGGGCAGGCCCACGCCCCCGTAGGCATTGCCCGCCAGCGCGAGCCCGGGATGCCGTCCGAGCAGCGATTCGATCCGCTCGACGCGCCGGCCGTGGCCGACCAGGTACTGGGGCATGGCGTCCGGATAGCGCGCCAGTTCCGTGTGCAGCGGCTCGTTTTCGATGCCCATCAAGTCCCGTAACTCCCCGCGTACGATCCGCAGCAGGATTTCGTCGCCGGACTTGAGCAGTTCCTGTTGAAGCATGCCACCTAAAAACACGCGCAACAGGACGAGGCCATCCGGCGCCCGGTTCGGAAACTTCACGCTGCTGAAGGTGCAGGCGATGATTTTGCGATCCTCTACCGCGGGCACCACGAAACCGAAGCAGTCCAGCGGATGGGGCACGTCCGAACGCCGGTACGCGAGGTTCATGACGGCCGACGACGCGTGGGGGATGGCCGTCAGCTCGTCGTAAAGACCCGTGTCGGTACCGCGCAGCAGTTCCGCGGCATGTCGGGAGGGCACGGCGAGAATGATGCCGTCCGCCTGGAAATGCCGCCCGTCGCCGCAGGACAGGCTCCAGCTGCTGCCGTCACGGGTCAGCCGCGTCACATCGGCCTGGGTATGCATGGCGTCCGAGGGCAGTCGCAGCAGCAGCGCCTGCACGATGGTTTCCATGCCCCGGTCGAAGGAAGCCAGTTCGCCGTAACGGGCGCCGCTGCCTGCGCGGTCACCTCTGCCGGCGGGGTCACCGCTACTGGCGGGGTCACCGCTACTGGCGGACGCCCCGCGCTGTTGCCTCGCTGCCGCGCGCCGCTGCGTGACCATGGCCTTGATGACGCTGCGGTGACGCTGTTCCATCTCGAAAAACCGTGGGATGGTGGCCTTCAGGCTGAGGGTGTCCGGGTCTCCCGCGTAGATGCCGCCGATAAGCGGCTGGACGACCCGTTCGAGCACCTCGCCGCCGAACCGCCTGCGTACGAAGGCACCGAGACTCTCATCGCCGGTTCCGGTCCCCCTGGGCAATACCAGGTCCAGGGCGCACCGGGCCTTGCCCTTCCACGAAAAGAGGGAGGTGGTCGCCATCGGCCAGAGCCGGGTGGGCGCCATCATCAGAAAACCGTCGGGCAACGGGTGCAGCTTACCGCGATGGACCACGTGGGACCTGCGATGGGTACGCGCGGTGGGGATGATCCGGTCCGCCACGCCCAGGCGGCTGGCGAGATCCGACAGCCAGGGCTTGGAAGTGAGAAAGGAATCAGGCCCCAGTTCGATTAGGCAACCGTCACGCTCGACCGTACGGATCGTCCCGCCGAAACGGTCCGACCGCTCGAGTAGCGTCACTTCCAGTCCGGGATGCCCGGATTCCGTCAACCGGTGGGCCGCACTCAATCCCGCGATGCCCCCGCCGACCACGACGACCTTCATCGCCCGCTTCCCATCTCATGTACGGCGTCTATCAGGGCGATCACGTGGTCTTCCGGCGTGCCGGGCAGGATGCCGTGGCCGAGATTGAATATGTGGCCGGGACGTCCGGCGGCCTTGTGCAGGATGGCCGCGGCCTGTTTACGGATTTCATCGGGTGAGGCGAACAGGATCACGGGATCGAGGTTCCCCTGGACGGCCGTATCGTATTCGAGCCGTCGCCAGGCCTCGGCCAGGTCCACCCGCCAGTCCAGCCCGATGACGTCTCCTCCCGCCTCCCGCATCAATTCGAGCAGGGACCCCGTCCCCACGCCGAAGTGAAGCCTGGGCACGCCCCGGCGAAGGTGGGAAAAGACGTACCCCGTGTGGGGAAGGACGAACGCCCGGTAATCGTCGGGTGACAGGCAGCCGGCCCAACTGTCGAACAGCTGCACGGCGTGGACGCCGGCCTCGATCTGTTCATTGAGGTACGCCGTGACGGCCCGGGCCAGCTTCGACATGAAGGCGTGCCACGCGCCCGGATCGGTATACATGAAGGTCTTGAGGTGCCTGAAGTCTTTGGTACTCTGGCCTTCGATGGCATAGGCCGCCAGGGTGAAGGGGGCGCCGGAAAAACCGATGAGCGGGATATGGGGCGGCAGCGCGGGCAGAACCATGCGAATGGCCTCGTAGACGAAGTGCTGGGACACCGGTTCCCCGTCTTCGAGCTGGTCCACGGCTTCGGCCGACCGCAACGGGTTGTGAATCACCGGTCCCTGGCCCGTGACGTATTCCAGTTGGAACCCCATTGGCTGCAGCAGCGGCAGGATGTCCGCGAAGAGGATGGCGGCGTCCACCCCGAGGCGTTCCGCGGCCATCAACGTGATTTCCGCCGTGAGCTCCGGGGTCTTGCACATGTCCAGGAAGTCCAGGTCGGATTTGAGTTCCCGGTAGGCCCGCTGGTAGCGGCCGGCCTGCCGCAGCAGCCATATGGGCGTATACTCCGTCGATTCGCGCCGGCACGCCCTGAGGAAGGCCGATTCACCCCGGGTTCCGTACGGATCGCTCTCGAAATGCCACCGCATGTCGGTGCGGTGCCAGTACGAGGTGTCCACGCCTCCGTCCACGGCGGTGCGCTTCTTGTTGACCAGGTAGCCCGCCAGGCGCGCCATGCTCGATACGAGTGCTTCGCCTCCCGTTCCGTCGGGTTCGAAGTCGACCGAGAGACGGTGGTTTCTCCAGATGTCCGTGCAGGCCGGCCCGGCCGAGCCCACGGCAATCTGCCTGACGGCATCCAGCAGGACCTCGATCCGGCCCGTGGCGGCCGCCCGGCCCAGTAACGCGCGGATATGCTCGGGTTCAGACAGCAACAGTATGGCGATGTCGTCCCTGGCCAGGCCATCGATAAAGGCGTCCACGCGCTCCGGATCGTCGGCGCTGGCTACCATGGGTGTACCGCCGCGTGCGGCAATAGCGTCCCGCAGCGAGCCGTCCAATGTCGCGACCTGCAGGCCGTTGTAGTCCATTTCGTCCCCTCCCGAAGTTGAACTGTTCTAACCTACAACCGACGATAGAGGGGAGCAATATATTAGTAAGGTGCGGCGCTCGATCCGCCGGTCCATGCCCGGGTCTACCGACCCCACCCGGGCGTGCCCGGCCCTGCCAAACAGTGGTTGCGGGTTCAATCGGCAAGTGGTACATTGCGCGGGACGACAGACCGCGGGAGACGGGAAAGCACACGCAATCAAGGAGTTCACATGTCCGGGTCATATCGGGTGGGCATCATAGGCTGCGGAGGAATGGGCGGTTCGCACGCGCGGCACTGGACGCAGAAGGCGCAGACCGACGTGGTGGCGGTCGCCGACGTCAGTGAGCGAAGCGCCCGCAAGCTGGCCGACGAATTCGACGCGACACCCTACACGGATTACGCGGATATGCTGGAGGAAGAGGCCTGTGACATCGTCAGCATCACCACCTGGCAGAACGTCCGCTCCGAAATCACCGTGAAAGCCGCGGAATCGGGCGCAAAGGGCATTCTTGGCGAGAAGCCGATGGCGTCCAGCCTCGGTGAAGCTGACCTCATGCTGGCATCCTGCGCGCAGCACGGCGTCAAGCTCGCCATCGGCCACCAGCGCAGGTTCACCCCGCAGAACGTGGAAGCGCGCCGCCTGGTGATGGACGGCGCGATCGGAGCGCCCACGGCCATGCTGCGCCGGGACGCCCACGGCCTGCTCAACCGGGGCACTCACGAACTGGACGAAATGATGTACGTGCTGGGCGACCCCGCTCCGGTCTGGGTGATCGGCCAGGTGACCCGCAAGACGGACCGTTGGGAGCGCAGGGTGCGGTGCGAGGACCGGTGTGCGGCGATCATCGCCTTCGAAGGCGGGATCAGGGGTACCTACGAAAGCGACCTGCCCGATCCCGGGCTTCAGGGCGACGTCATCTACGGTACGGAGGGGATCCTGAAACGCGGTCCCGAAGGCGGCCTGCTCCTGCTGAACCGCCATGCCGGCGACTGGCAGTCCATCACGCCGCCGCTGGTGGAGGTCGACCAGTACGACGAGTTCATTTCCTGGCTGGACGGCAGCGGCGAAGGACACCGCAACGATGGCGAGACCGCCCGTCTGACCATGGAACTCATGATGGCGATCTACGAGTCGGCCCGCATCCGTGACGTGGTCGAACTACCGTTGCAGACGGGAGACAATCCGCTGGACCTGATGGTAGAGGAGGGAGCGCTTCCCGTGGAGATACACGGCCGCTACGACATACGCGCGCCGTTCCCCGAACAGACGAACTAGTCCATGCTTTACCTGGTAGCCACGCCGATCGGCCATCTGGACGACATCACGCTTCGGGCGCTGGAGATCCTGCGCGGCGTGGATACCGTGCTCAGCGAAGACACGCGCAGGACCGGACGGCTGCTCAAGCGGTACGGGATCAGCGCGCGGCAGATGTCCTACCATGAACACAATGAGCAGCGGGCCGTCCCCAGGGCCCTGGCCGCCCTTGAACGGGGACGGGACCTCGCCCTGGTCACGGATGCGGGCACGCCCGGTATCGCCGATCCCGGCTACCGGCTCGTCCAGGCCGTGATCCAGGCCGAAATCCCCGTGAGCATGGCCCCCGGCCCGAGCGCGCCGATCATGGCGCTCGTCCTCTCGGGCCTGCCGGTCCACCGGTTTTCGTTCTGCGGCTTCCCGCCCCGCAGGCCCGCTGCCCGGCGCCGCTATCTGGAAGCGGACGCGGACCGGGCGGACACGCTCATCTATTTCGAAAGTCCCCACCGGGTGCATGCGCTCATCGCCGACGCCCTGGAGGTGTTCGGGGACCGCAGGGCGGCCCTGGCGAACGACCTGACCAAGCTTCACGAGAAAATCGACCGGAGTCCACTGTCGGTGCTGTGCGAAGAGACCCGGGACCGCCGCCTTCGTGGGGAGTTCATCCTGCTGGTGGAGGGACGGTCCGGCTAGCGCGCCTGGTCCGTCATGCGCTTCAGTGCTTCGTCGTAATCCGTCCTGTCGTTGATGTTGAAGAACATGTCGTCGTCGTGGAATCCACCCTCCTCCGGTACAAGTCGCAGGACGCGGACCTCGTCGAAGAATCCGGCGATCTTGTATCTGCGCGCATGGATCCGATCCTCGATCGCCGGGACGCAGGTCTCACGGTAAACCGCGCACAGCGGTTCCACACGTCCGTCGTTCACGGGGACGACCACGTCGTAGCCGGACGACCGCTCCATCATGTATTCCAGGAATTCCGGCCTGACAAAGGGCATGTCGCAGGCAATGCACAGGCAAAGCGGCGTATGCGACGTCCTTAGCGCGGTATAAATGCCGCCGATGGGCCCGCAGCGGGGCACAAGGTCCTTCCGGCTTTCCAGCTCCAGGAAGGCGTAGTCCGCCGGGGTGTTGGTGATCAGCATCATCCGTCCCGTCACCGAACCGACCGTCCGGCAGAGCCGTTCGATCAGGCGGTCTCCGTCGATCCGGCTGAGTGCCTTGTTCGAGCCGAACCGGCTGCTCTTCCCGCCCGCGAGGATGACGCCCGTAACTTCTTCTCTGGCTGTCATTTATCGTGTTCGCCCCATCTGATTCCCACCCACGATTCCATTTCCCTCTACCACGCGAAAAACCCCGCAATCCGGCCGGCCGGGTCCGCTTGACACCCCTGCCGAACCGACGTATATTCTGGGTATCGGGATGATGGCGCCGCGTGTCCCGTTCCTCCGGAATCGAACCCCCTTCTACGGTGCCGGCCGTACGTGAAAGTGTAGACAATATGTGGTTCTGGTCTCATAAGCTCAAGCTCCTCCTGGTGAAGAAGGACTACGAGACCATCGTGCGCCTCTGCTTCGAGCGCGTTGAGCGGAACCAGGCCGACTACTGGACCCTGCGTGGCCTGGGTCTCGGACTCATGTATACCGGCCGCACGAGCGAAGCCTTCGAATGGCTCAGCAAGTGCGCGCGGGCGTATCCGAAAAAGGTCGCGGTACAGTACGATATCGGCCTGATCTACATGAAGCAGGAGTGCTACAGCGAAGCCCGCGGCTACATGCTGAACGCCCTCGAGGGCGGATACCGAACGGATGCCCTCTTCCAGGACCTGGGCCGGATCTACTGCTATCTAGGTGAATTCGAGAAGGCGACCAACTGCTTCCGCGAGGTCATCCGCCGTTCACCACGGAACGGTGCCGCCTACAAGCTCCTCGGCATGGTGTACAAGCGGCGGACCATGTACGACGAGGCCGTCGCCGCATACCGGGAATCCTTGCGATGGGATGAAGACACCTCGGATATTCACATGAGCCTCGCGGAGATCTTCGTCCGTCAGGAGAAATGGGAACTGGCGGTCGGAGAGTACCAGGAGGCGCTCGATCTCGACGCCACCAATTTCGCAGCCCACTACGCACTGGGGTCCATCTTCGAGATCATGGGCGAGAACGCCCGGGCGATCGACGAATTGCTCAAGGCCCACCGTATCGACGGAGACGACGAACGAATCCACAAGAAACTGGAACGATTGCTGATCAGTTGATCCCTGCCCGGCCC
>VXWP01000107.1 GCA_009835325.1 Gemmatimonadota bacterium
ACACCGTCGAAAACATGGGCGTGGACTATAACGGATTCAACCTGGTGTACGAGAAAGGCGCCACGCGCAAGCTCGGCGGTGGCCTGTTGCGGATACACACCAATCTAGGCATCGTCGGGGAATACCTGGGCGGTCCCTCGCCGTCGGGACCGGCGGTCCAGTACCTGCTGGGCAGCAACCCTTTTGAACGGGAGAAGACCTACAATGATCTGAAGCGCGGGCTGCGGCACACCGACCGCACCCAGATCGGCGCGGTGGACGTGGCGTTGTGGGACTTCGCGGGCAAGTACTACAACGCGCCCGTCTACCAGTTGCTGGGCGGTTACAGAACCTCCCTGCCGGCTTACGCGAGCACGTACCACGGCGACGAAAACGGTGGGCTGCATACGCCCGAGGCCTTCGCGGACTTCGCCGAACAGTGCCGGGACCTGGGATACCGCGCCTTCAAAATCCACGGCTGGGGCAACGCCCCCATCGAGCGCGAGGTCGCCAACGTGAAAGTCACGGGAAAGCGCGTGGGAGACGGCATGGACCTCATGATCGATCCTGCCTGCGAATACAATACCTGGGCGGACGCACTCAAGGTAGGGCGGGCCTGCGACGAAGCCGGATTCTTCTGGCTGGAGGATCCCTACAAGGACGGCGGCGTTTCCATATTCGGCCACAAGAAGCTGCGGGAACATATCACCACGCCGATCCTGCAGACCGAGCATATCTTCGGCCTGGAGCAGCACGTCGATTTCGTCGTGAACGGGGGAACGGACTTCGTGCGGTCCGGGGTCTACGAGGACGGCGGCATCACCGGCGTGATGAAGATCGCCCACGCGGCCGAGGGACTCGGGCTGGACATGGAACTCCACGGCGGCGGCCTCGCACACCGCCATATCATGGCATCCGTCCGGAACAGCAACTACTACGAACTGGGGCTCGTGCATCCCGGGATCAAGTCGAACAAGCCGCCCGTTTACGCGCCGGAATTCACCGATGAGCTCGAGAACATCGATGAACACGGCTGCGTTCCCGTCCCCCAGGGCCCGGGTCTGGGCGCCGAGATCGATCGGGACTACATCGAGGCGCATCGGGTAAACACGATCATGCACGAGGCGTAGCAGGAGCCGCTTCTACGGGCCGGCCAGATTCGCACGCATCTTCATTTACGGGCCGTCCAGCATCTCCCGCACCCGCTTGACGACCTGCTTCTCGTCGCGGGTCATTTTCTCCAGTTCGTACATGTCGTCCGACAGTTTCTCGCGGTGTTCCTCCAGCGGGTACAGGTGGGGCAGGTCGAAGAACCAGCTGAAGACGTACCGCTGGAAGATGTTCAGGCGGGGATAGTCCTGGGTCCACGGACTGGCGTTGTGCAGCAGGCGGGTGGAAAAGACGATCACGTCTCCCGCCTTCATGGGGATCGTGATCGATGTAGGAGGATCGTGCTCGACGGGCAAGTCTTCCGGCTCGGGAATCGTGGATTTATGGCTGCCGGGGACCAGGCAGAACCCCGTACCGGAAGGAACGTCGGCCAGTGCGACCCAGGTGGCCAGATGGCTGCAGTAGATCTCGCCGTCCGCCACCTGGAAATCGTTGTTGGGATTGCGGAATCCGTGGGTGACCTTGACCCCGTCGTCATCCCGGTGAAAATGCAGTTCTTCCGGGCCCTTGACCATGTGGGTGAATACGCAGTGCATCAGGCGGGGACAACCCCAAGTCAACCCGGCCACCACGCGGATGATCTCCGGGTTCATGTTGAGCCGCTGGAACACCTCGTGGCCGTAGTGGATATGGCCGATGTGGGTCTTGTTCGGCGCCTGTCGTCCCCGCTTAAGTGGAGCGGGAAGCTCCTTTTCGTCCGCGGCCAGCCATCCGTCCAGGACCGGGCGCATTTCGGACAGGTCAGCGTCCGGAACGACGCCGGTCAGCAGCAGGTAGCCCTGCAGCTCGAAATGCCACTTCTCTTCCGGTGACAGGAAGGACATCTGGGGCTGAGCCGTCATACCCGTTCCAGTTTCCACACGTCCGACGCCATGTGACTGCCTGCGACGACCCATAGCGCATCGCGGTACACGAAGATACTGGCCGCGTGCCGGGCCGGCCAGGGCGTATCCGGTACTTCGAACCAGTCTGTGCCGTCGCACGAGTACCAGACGTCGTTCAGGTTAACGCCGTTCCATCCCGCCAGCACCCACATCCGGTCATCGAACACGGCGGTCCCGTGATACTGCCGGGGCGTCCAGGGCGCGTTATGGTTATGGCACGCCCAGTGAACGCCGTCGGACGTACTCCACACATCATTGTGAAACGTCCGATCGGGCGTGTCCGGCGTTTCGTACGTACCACCGCCGAGAACCCAGAAACGACCTCGGTGCGCGGCGCTTCCGCCCACCATGCCGCGGGGCGCCCACCGGGGCTTGTTCGGTTCTAGTCTCGTCCAATCCGATCCGTCCGCCGAGACCCACACGTCATCGTAGAAACGGTCCTTGCCACTGGCGAAACCGGGCATGGTCTGGCCGCCCCATACCCAGAGTCTGTCCATCCAGGCCGCCGCGCCGTGCAGCACGCGGGGCGCCCAGGGGGCTTCTTCGAGCACGCAGTGCCAGTCCCGGCCGTTGGCCGACGACCAGACATCGCCCTGGTGATACCCCTGGTTGGCGTCGCCGCCGATCAGCCACATGCTGCCGTCGCAAACGGCGTATCCACCCGTGTGTCTTCCCGCCCAGTCCCGCTTCCTCTCGAAGGAGTCGTCCAGGTAGGTGTTGGGCTTTACCGGCGACCAGTCCCGCCCGTCGGTGGACCGCCAGACATCATTGCTGCAGACCCTGGGGAAATGGCGCTTGTCGCGCGGATTCCAGCCGCCGATCAGCCACATGGCGTCGTCGAAAACCAATGCGCCGGCTCCGTCGCGGGGCGCGAAGGAAGCGCGGGCCGTCACCTTTGTCCATTGATAACCCAAATCAGGCGCCCGGTATCGTATCCAGGTCCTTGCTGCACTGCTCGAGCACCTTCATCAGGTTGAAATCGCCGCCCCAGGGTACGAGACTGGCGCCCAGTCCTCGGTAGTGGGCGACCAGTTCGGGGCTGCCCGCAGTGATGCCCCAGGCCTTGCCGTGCCGTTCGGCCGCGTCCGACACCCGGGAAATGGCATCGTCCAGCGTCCAGTTGACATTGGGGTCGGTCTCCAGGCGGTGTGTCAGGTCGGCGGGGCCGATGAAGACCACGTCGATGCCCTCCACGGCCGCGATGGCGTCCACGTTGCGCAGGCCCTCCACGGTCTCGATCTGGCCGACGATGAAGGTCTCCCGGTTGGCGTCTTCGAAGTAAGTCGACCCTTCTTTCCACACCTCGATCCCGAAATCGCCGTCGAGGCCGGCGCCGTCGATGCCCCGGTTGCCCAGTGGCGGGAACTTCGTGCAATCGACGACATGGCGCGCGACGTCCGCAGTCGACATGAACGGGATCATGAAGCCCGTGGCGCCGTCTTCCAGATACCGGTAAAGGCGAGTCCTTTCCAGGGTCGGCGGGCGCACCATGCAGTCGATGTCGTGCTGCTTGCACATGGCCAGAATGGACTGGACCTCCCGGGCATCCATGGCGCGGTGTTCCAGGTCAAACCAGAGGCCGTCGTATTTGAAATGGGCGGCATAGCGAATGTAGAACGGCAGATAATGGCCGAGACCGGCCATCCGGACGAAGCCGGAGGAGCTAAGCTTGGACAGGACCTTGCTCTTGCGCATGCCGGATCCTTTCGGGGAAAACATCAGGAACTGGAGTCAGGATCGAAAAGCGACCGTCTGGCAGTGAATCAGTGCGGAAATTATCCACGTCCCGCGGTGCGGTGTCAAGACCTATCGGCGCTGAAATCTACACCTGCGCCATCCTGTGTGATGAATCGCGGCGGCCCCTGTGCGGCCTGAGGGCCTCTATTGGATTTTATTGTAGACTACCGAACATTAATGTATCATGGATTAATTTCCGCACGTTGGATGGCAAGGGCACCTGAGGCCAGCCATCCGGCATCCAGGAAACTTGATCACAGGAGCATCAGAAGGCCGACTACAGAAGGCCCATTTCAAAAGGCACACTGTAGGAGGCCCATCACAGGAGACACCTCGATGTTTCAGCATCTCTCGACCGCGGCGATCGGCGCACCCATTACCAGACTTGGCGTTTCGTTTTTTCCCGTCTACCTGCCGTCGAACGATCCTCCGGAGATCAGGACCGGAACCTCCTCCGGGATCGTTGTTCGGGAGCTCGATAACGCGGAAGTAGGATCCTTGCTGGCCGTCAACCCGACCGACACGCCGATTCTGATCGTTGACGGCGAGCACTTTCTGGGAGGCAAGCAGAACCGCGCCGTCAACGCTTCCGTGCTGGTTCCGGCACGAGCTGAACGAACCATGCCCGTGTCGTGTCTGGAGCAAGGGCGATGGGGACACGCCCAGTCGTACGAGCGCGATGTGGTGAATGCGTCGCCGCGGATTCGCAGGGTGATCCAGGAGGGCGTGTACGACTCGATTCAACGGGAGCAGACCCACGCGAGCGACCAGGGGAGGGTCTGGTCCGAGATCGCGGATGAGCTGCAATCCCATCAAGCACAATCCAGCACCTCGGCCGCGACGGAGAGTCATCGGGAAATCTATCGTCGCGACAAGGCACGGGCCGTGGCGGCCCGGGAACTCAGCGAGCTTGGACCGTTGCCGGGACAGTGCGGTATCGCGGTATCCCAGGGCCGGTGGATCACGGCCGTGGAGATCTTCGGCGCACGGCATCTGCTGGCGGAACACTGGGGCGCGCTCATCAAATCCCACCTGATGGAGCATCCCGTCCATACCGGTCCTCCGTCGGCCGATATAGCGCTGTGGGTGATTCGCCGCTTTGCTTCCATGGCTTCCCAGGAGGCTCCGGGTGTCGGACTCGGTACCGATCTGCGACTCCGCGATAAGAAGCGAATCGGCCAGGCGTTGACGTACGAGGAATCGCTGGTACATGGCAGTTTCTGGATGCGACAGGCCAAGGCGGCGTGACGTTGTAGAATGGGTAGGATGGGCCTCTTCCGGTAGTTTGGCATTCTCTGTATTATGCTGTCTGCTGCATGCGCCGTAATCAACTGCTTGACCCTGGATTCAACTGAATTAAACTTAGTCGTGATAACTCAGTCTGATACCGAAACCGAGATACGCCACCATGCGAACGCTAAACATGCGCGAGGCCAAGACACACCTGTCGAGGCTCGTCCGGGACGCTGAGAACGGTGTACCATTTATCATCGCGCGGGCAGGTAAGCCCGTCGTAAAGGTGATATCTGTCGAAGCGCCGGATCCAGGTGCGGGCGTAGCGCGTCGGATCGGGTTTCTGGATGGCCGGTTTACCGTACCCGAAGACTTTGACCACATGAGTTCAGCGGAAATCGAGAAGCTCTTCGAGGGCGGGCAGTGATATCTCTCCTAAATAAATGGTAGAGCGGTTCTTTCTGACTGGCGCCTATACCACGAGTCCACATTAAACCGGAAAACGGTCAATCCGATGACCTCCCTTGCCATCACCACCCCGATGCCACCACCGGCCTGGGCACTCCTGCAGAAGGAGTCCATGAGGGCCCAGGCCCGGGCCTGCGAGTACTTCTACAGCCGTTACTTCGATGAGCAGGGCTACATGCGCTGCGTGCCGCGCTGGGGCGGTGACGACGGGCCCGACGATGCCATCGAGAACCTGACCGGCTGGCCGGTCCTATACATGATGGGCGGTCCGGAGCAACTGCTCACCCTGAGCAACCTGGCGCAGGACGGCCATATCAAGCAGTATACCGAGGCGAAGACGGTCGACGTACCCTTCTGCCGGGACGGGATGTACTACAAGGAGTTCCCGGTGATGTTCGACTGGCTGCACAACGGCGAGAGCATGTCCGTCTTCGGAGATCTCGGCCTCTGCGACCCTGACGCCGAACAATTTGAACGCCGTGTGCGCCTGTGGTCCGGATTCTACATGGACGAGGATCCCGGGGCGCGGAACTACGACCCGGAGCACCGGATCATCCGCAGCCTGTTTAACGGGAGCCGCGGGCCCATGCTCCGCAAGGCCACGGCCCTGGACTGGACGGGTGATCCCATCGAGGAGGGCCGTTTCGTCCTGGCCCACGGCGAGCGAAACTACCAGGAGATGCTGGGCCATTTCAAGGACTACACCGACGTGGTCGGCGACCATCCCTCCAACATGCTGGCCACGGGACTGGCCTTCAACGCCTATGCACTGACTGGCGAGGACAAGTACCGGGACTGGATCCTGGAATACGTGGACGCCTGGGTCGAGCGCACCCGGGCCAACGGCGGCATCATCCCCTCCAATATCGGTCTGGACGGCACCATCGGCGGCGCCTGTGACGGAAAATGGTACGGTGGTTGCTACGGTTGGGGATTCACGACCGTCGCCCCGCAGGACGGCCGGACCGTACACCGTGACACGATCCAACTGGGCCTGTCGGGCTTCAGCCACGCGCTGCTGCTGTCCGGGGACCGGTCCTACGCGGCGCCCTGGAGCGAGATGATCGACCGGATCAACGAGCATGGACGGGAAGAGGACGGCCGGATGGTGTACCCCAACAAGTATGGGGACGACGGCTGGTACAACTTTACCCCGGGACCCTACAGTGTCGGCGCGATGGAGACCTGGTACTGGTCGATGTCGGATGCGGCGCGGGTGCGCTGCGCCGATGATGCGTGGGTGCGTTACCTGTCCGGTGAACATCCCACTTATCCGGAAGAGGCATTGCAGGCCGACCTTGCGTCGGTCCGGAAGAAGGTGGAGTGGATACGCAACGATCCCATGACGCCGGACACGCGCCTGTCCGACAATACCAACGGCGTCAATCCTGCAACACCAAACGCGTTGTTTCAACAGACTATGGGCGGTCCTGCCCCGAAGCGCGCCCAGGCGGTGCACTGCATGTTCCGGTATTTCGATCCGGGAAGGCGCAGGCCCGGGCTGCCGGAAGACGTTGCGGCGCTGGTCGACTCGGTCGGCGACACGAAATCGGCGGTAACACTGGTCAACTTGAACCCGGTAGACCCCGCCGAAGTCGTCATGCAGGGCGGCGCCTACCGGGAACACGCGTTGAAATCGGTTTCGGTAGAGTGCGAGGCGGGGGATGAGGACGGACGGACCGTGGAGGTGACCGGCGACTGTCTCAGAATCCGGCTCTCTCCCGGTTCCGGCGCGCGGCTCGAAATCGCCATGGAAAGGTATGTGAACCAGCCGACGCTTGCGTTTCCCTGGTAGATCCTGCGACAGCGACTACGACTGAGGCCCGTCCCCATCATACTCGACTGCCCAGCGTGCCGGCAACCCTGAATGTCACTCACCCCATCACCCTGAACGGGCTGTTCCCCACCCCCGGCCAGATCCGCACCACGCCCAACGTCGCCCGGACGCCGATCCAGACCCCAGTCATCAGCCAGATCCAGTCGAGCGCGTGGGGACCGGCGAGCAGTCCGGCCGCACCCGTGCCGGTGGCGAGGACCACGGCGTTCCTCAGGTACCGGTAGTCCCCCGAGCCCCAGTGCAGCCCGTCGGTGGCAAAGGCCAGGGCGTTCAGCGGTTGTACGACGACTGCGATGATCCAGGCAGAATGGAAATAGGCAATCGCGGTCGCGGGTACGAGCAGATCGATGATGATTCCGCTCCCCAGCCACAGGACAAGGCCCAACAGGCCACCCGACCACACGCTCCAGTGACACACGATGCGCGCCACTTTTCGGGCGCTCCGGATCCGGTCGCCGCCGAGGAAGTAGGCCACCAGGCTCTGGCCCGTGACGGCCAGGGCGTCCAGGACGAAAGTGCCGAACATCCACACCTGCCGGATCGCCTGGTGGGCAGCGCCGATGTCTGCCCCACCGTGCGTGGCCTCCCGGGTCGTCAGGAGCAGGAACAGGTTCAGCACGCCGGTGCGTATGAAGAGATCGGCGCCGACGCGCATCAGCCGGCGGACCGCGCCGAGATCTACCCGGAAGGACCATCCCAGCTTCCGCCTGACGGCCCAGATCGACCAGACCGCGCCGATCCAGTACGCGACGACGCTGGCCACCGCCGCGCCGGCGATGCCCAGGGCGGGAACAGGTCCCGCGCCGAAAATGAGGATCGGGTCGAGCACGATATTGATGCCGTTGATGCCGAGGGCGATCCAGAGCGGCGAGCGCATATCCTGGAGTCCCCGCAAAGCGCCGCAGGCCGTCAGCGTAATCAGGATGGCGGGGGCACCCAGCCAGCGCCAGAATATGTAGTCCACGGCTCCATCGTGGATCGCGCCCGACGCGCCGAGCAGCGTGGCCAAGTAAGAGGTGAGTGGAACGCCGAGGATGATGATCAGCAGCCCGAAGACTGTGCTCATGATGATGCCCAGGCTGCTCATGGAAACGGATCTGGACCGGTCGTTGTCGCCTTCGGCCTGGGCTACTTCGGTCTGGGTGCTGATTCCGAGGAAGTTGAACACCCAGAAGAGGCCGGATAGCGACACGGCGCCGACCCCGAGGGCGGCCAGCGACTCCGCGCCGAGCCGCTTGATGAAGGCGGTGTCCACGAGCCCGGTAAGCGGTTCCGCGATGAGCGAGAGCAGTACGGGGAAGGAGAGCCGTACCAGCGTGGCATGAGGTCTGGCCGTAAATGGATGGTCGGACGAGGTGGCTACGGGTTTTGAGTCGCGCATTTTCACCTGGGTGGCGTTCTTAATCGGCGAAACGATCCACCGCGAGGAGGTCGAGGTCGACATCCAGGTCGCTGTCGGCCTGCTCGTCGGCCCGCTCGCCGACTATGATCCTGCGGACCAGCTTCCCGGTCACCGGACCGAGGGATACCCCGATCATGGCGTGGCCGGCCGCCACAGCCAGGTTGCTGAAGTCCGGGACCCGGCCCAGAAAGGGCAGTCCGTCGGGCGTGCATGGACGCAACCCGCACCAGGTCTCCAGGATCTCATAAGAACCGATATCGAAATCCGGCAGATACCGGGGTACGGCGTTCAGAATGGCGGCAACGCGCCGCTGGTTAATGGTCTGGTCCATGCCGGCCAGCTCCAGAGTGCCTCCGATTCGCAGCGTGTCGCCCATGGGCGTGACGGCCACACGGGATTCCGACAGCATGAAGGGCGTTTCCGGCCAGCCGGACGGTCGTCTCAGGGTAACGCTGTACCCCTTGGCCGGCTGAATGGGCAACTGAACTCCGGCGAGTTCACCGAGCGCGGCGGACCAGGAACCCGCCGTGAGCACCACCTCTCCCGCCGCGATATCTCCCCGGGTCGTGTGGGTAACCGTGATGCGTCCTTTTTCATTCGTGAAGCCCTTTACTTCCGCCTGGGTACGCACCGTCACACCGAGCCGCTCTACGTGGTCCGCCAACGACCGCACGAACTTGCCAGGCGTTAAATGGGCATCCTGCCTGAAGTGCAGGCCGCCCAACGCATTCAGCTCTAGCCCCGGTAGTGCCTCGGCCAGTCCATCCGGGGTAAGTGCGTCGATCTCCAGTCCGTAGGAAGAGAGAAGGTGCCGTTCCTCCTGCCCTTCCTCCAGGCCTTCCCGCGTCCGGTACACGGCCACCACACCCCGCTGATGGTAGTCGAAATCCACCCCGTCCAGACCGTTTAGTTCATCGAAGAGCGTAAGGCTGCGCAGGCTCAGGTCCCGGATCAATGGAATGGCCCTGCGCATCCGGCCTTCGCTACTCGCCCTCCAGAAGGCCCACAACCAGCGGACCAGCGATGGGTCCAGCCGCGGCTTGATGTAGAAGGGGCTGTCCGGCCTGAACATCCACTTCAGGCCCTGGGACACGACGCCCGGCGCCGCGAGCGGCACACTGTGGCTGGGCACGACGAGGCCCATGTTGCCGTGGGAAGCGCCGGACCCGATCTCCCCGCGATCCACGAGGGTGACTTCGTATCCCGCCTCACGCAGGTAGAATGCGGCACAGACACCGACCGCGCCGCCTCCGATGATCAATACGTCGGTCTTGTCCATGATAATATCGGATGGTCAAGGTGGCGGATGGCCAAGGCGGATCAGTGGCGGGCGATATACATTTCCGTGAAATTCACGGTCTGTATCGATATGATCGGCACCACGCGGCCGTCACGGTCCTGCTTGACGCCTCGGAGATAGGGTTTTCGCAGCTCCGTGATCACCGGGTGGAAGAGAAAGACGGCGCCCGCCTCCTCCGCCATGATGCGCTCGGCCCGGGCGTACAGGTCGTAGCGCACCGCGGGATCCATATGGGTATTGGCCCGGTCGAGCAGGTCGTCGAACTCCGCGTGCAGCCAGTCGTGGCGGGCATATCCCCTGGGCTGGGACCGCCAGAGGAGGCCGAGCATGTTGGACGGGTCGGGGTAGTCGTAGACGAAGACCAGCATGCCCATGGGGATCTGCCACTGAAAAAGGTTTTCGTTAAAAATGTTGCGCTGCTGGTACCTGATTTCGAGTTCGATACCGAGTGTCTCCCGGAGCATGGCCTGCACCGCTTCCCCCGCGATGCGGTTGATACCCGTATCGGCCACACGTAGCCACAGCTCCGTCTTCGGGAAGCCCCGACCTTCCGGATAGCCGGCTTCCGCCATCAGCCGCCGCGCCTCTTCAGGATCGTAGGTCTGGAACGCCTTGAACTGGTCCGCCGAATACCCCGGGAAGCCGGGCGGCAGCATGGAGTAGGCCGGAATGGCGAGGTCGTTGAGGACGGTCGTGCTGAGCGTGGATCGGTCGATGGCGCGCGCGATGGCCTGCCTTACCCGGGCGTCGTTGAAGGGTGGCTGCCGGGTCTGGAAGAACAGGTACCACGTGGTGAACTCCGGCATCCGGTGAATCTCCTGCGCAAGTTGTTCGTCCTGAAGCACCCGTTCGTAGTCGATGGGGTCCAGCCGATAGGCGTCGATTTCACCGTTCTCATAGGGCAGGGTGCCCGGACGCTGCGCACCGATGAACTTGACGATGATCTCCTCGAGCAGCGCCTTGTGCGGTCCGTTGTAGTTCGGATCCAGCGTGAACGTCATGTCGGATCCCGTGTTCCACTCAGCCAGCCGGTAGGTGAAATTGGACACGATGTGTTCCGGTTCCGTCCATTCCGCGCCGAATCGCTCCACCTGCCACCGCGGCACGGGCGACGACGTGATGAAGGAAACGATATAGGGCAGGTACGGACAGGGTCCCTCCGTCTCGATCTGGAAGGTCAGATCGTCCACCGCGCGGATGCCCACCTGCTCCACGTCCTGGAGTTCGCCCTGGTTGAAGGCTCGCCCGTTCTTGATCACGTAATAGAGAAAGGCGTAGATGTTCCCGCTGGCCGGATCCAGCATGCGGCGGAAGGAATACTCGAAGTCGTGGGCCGTAACGTCCCTGCCGTCGCTCCACCGCGCACCTTCCCGGAGATGGAAAGTCCATGTCCGGCCGTCCTCCGAAGACTCCCACCGGTCCGCCGCGGCAGGCACCAACTCGTTGTTCTCGTCCAGCAGCACCAGCCGCTCGAAGGCGAAGTACGTGCCGTCGGCCTCGTAGGCCGCCACGCTGATGTCCAGCGTAGACGGCTCGCGGAACATGTATCGGAACCGCTGCTGTTCCGGCGGGGCCGCGTCGTCCGGCAGCTGGCGGCCTATGGAATTGACCTGGGCCTGGCCGTCGGTCCGGGAGCCATTTTCGTCGCCGGCACAGCCGTTCAGACCGAGGACCGCCCAGGCCAGCAGTAAGCAGGCGGGAAGCGCCGGCCGCTGTGGGCAGCGTCGCCACTTGTTTCGAATGTACGTGTCCATTGCGGGAACCTCGTCCTTGAAACGTCAGCCGTTCTTCGGCAGGTGGTCCGTGTAGAATCGCACCCAGTTCCGGTACATGATCTTCTCGATATCGTCCCTGTCGTAGCCCCGGCCTTCGAGCATCGGGGCCAGCAACTGGTAATCCGCGATGGAATCGACTTCGCAGGGCGCTCCGTCAATGCCGCCCTGCCCGTCGGTATCGCCGCCGATCGCAGCATGATCGGCATTGCCGGCAAGCTGGCACACGTGATCGATATGATCGGCCACGTGGTTCAGCGAAATTTCCTCGCGCCGGAAGTGGTCCCGGCGGTTGTATCCGTCGGTGTTCGCCCAGTCGAGGGTGTACCACGGACAAAGCATCCAGGTGTCCATGGACGCGCCGATGACGCCGCCCCGTTCGATGACGATCCGGAGTTGCTCGTCGGAGAACTGGCGCTGGCCGGGAACGAGGGCGCGGCAGTTCTGGTGGCTGGCCAGCACCGGTCCCTCATACCGGTCCACGGCCTCGAAGAAACTATCGTCCGAAATGTGGGTGAGGTCGAGCAGCATGCCGCAGGCGGACATCTCCCGCAGCAGGTCTCCCGCAGGCGCGAACAGGCCGCCCTCCGAACCCGTGCCATGGGCATAGGTGCTCGGGCCGTAGTGGGTCAGGCTCACCACGCGGACACCGTATTCGAACCATTCGTGTACCTGGTCCGGCCAGAGGATGGGATCAGCGCCTTCCATGCCGAGGATGAATCCCACGGGCAGGCTGTGGGTATCCTCCGCTTTCTCCCAACCTTCCATATGACCGGCCAGGGCTTGCCCGTGCGTGAGTACGACGCCTTCCCCCTGTTCCGCCAGCATATGATAGTAGGCTACCTGGCCGCGGGCCGCCCCGTACACCGCCGCACTCCCGCGGAGACCCGACAGTATGCTGTTTTCCCGTTTTCGACGAACGCAGAACTTCATGAGCGCAGCCGCCACCCGGCCCCTCCGCATCTCGGGCAGGCATGCGAAGGCCACGTTGCCCGATTTTCCATCGGCCGCACGCACCTCGTCCAGCGGCAGCGTAAGGTCCCGGTTGAGCTCCTCGCCACTGTATGCCATGGGATAGTCGCCGTCAAAGATGAGCATGGGAAAACGATACCGGGCGGTCCGAGGGGTGTCAATACAATTCACCCCGGAATTCCGTTTTGAATCGTGCCGGCCGCCTGTCCTTGCGTTTGCTTCGTCAAGAACGTATAATAGGCGTCCGTGAAACTTGTTTCGTAGTCAATACGTCTTACCTGATAAGGCGTTTACGTTCACGTTGAACGTACCCACAAAGCTACGGATACCTTACCCTATGCGCGCATGTGTGCTGGTTGAACCGGGACGGATAGAAACCCGCGACGATGTCGATCTGCCGGTCGCGGGACCGACCGACGTGGTCGTGCGGGTGGAATCCGCCCTGACCTGCGGGACCGATCTCAAGGCATACCGGAGAGGTCATCACCTCATGCCGCCGCCGACCCTGTTCGGCCACGAGTTCTCGGGAGTAGTTTTCGACAAAGGGAATAAGGTGGACCGTTACGCCATCGGGCAGCCCGTCATGTCGGTACATACCGCGCCTTGTGGTACCTGCGTCTACTGCGTGAGATCGCTCCAGAACCTGTGCCCGTACCTGACGAAGACGATGGCCCTGGGCGCATACGCCGAGTACCTCAGGGTGCCCGGCGCGGTGGTCGACGTGAACATGTACCCAAAGCCCGATGACCTGGGCTATCGCGAGGCCGCCATGCTGGAGCCCCTGTCCTGCGTGACCTACTGCATCAGCCAGGCGCTGGCGACGCGGCCGGAAACCGCGGTCGTGATCGGCGCCGGCGCCATCGGGTTGCTGCATGTCATGGTGCTGAAGGAAATGGGGATCGGCCAGGTCATCGTTTCAGGGCGACACGAATACCGGCTCGAAACGGCGAAGGCGGTGGGGGCGGACCTCGTCATCGACAGCGACAGGGAGCATGCCACGGAAGCCGTGTTGGACGCCACCGGGGGCCACGGGTCGCCCATCGTCTTCGAGTGCACGGGATTGCCCGCGGTCTGGGAGGAAGCCGTGACCATGGTCAGCAGGGGCGGATGCGTCATCCTCTTCGGCGGATGCCCGGGCGGCACGACGGTCACTTACGATACGGCACGCCTGCACTACGACCAGATCACGCTCAAGGGCATCTTTCATTTCACGCCCGAGGCGGTCCGGAGCGCTTACGACCTGCTCGCGGACGGACGGCTCGACGTTACGCCCCTGATTACGGGAGACCGCACGCTGGAGGAAGTGCCGCAGACCTTCAGGACCTTCCGCGGAAAGGACACGCTGAAGTACGCGATCATTCCCTGATCCGGCGGGGGTAACTTCCATGAAAGCCGCAAAAGTCTACGATATCGACGATATCCGGATCGAGGAGATGGATACGCCGGCCATCACGGCGCGGGACGCACTGGTGAAGATGCGCAGTTGCGGGATCTGCAGCGGGGATGTCACGCCCTGGTACATCCGGCGAAAAGCGCCCATCGTCATCGGGCACGAGCCGACCGGTGTCGTGGAGGCCGTGGGCGACGAGGTCGAAGGGCTTTCCGTGGGAGACCGCGTTTTCATTCACCACCACGCGCCCTGCTACCGGTGCCGCCATTGCCGCCGCGGAAACTTCACCATGTGCGCCACCTGGAAGAAGACCCGGCTCGATCCCGGGGGCGCGGCCGAATACGTACGGGTCCCCGAGATCAACCTCCGCCACGACACCCTGGTCCTGCCTGATTCGGTTTCCTTCGACGACGGCGCGCTGATCGAGCCCGTAGCCTGCTCGGTAAAGGCGGTGGAACGGGCCCGTGTCCGCCCCGGCGACATCGTGCTCGTCATCGGACTGGGCTTGATGGGCGTCTTGAACGGAATCGTGGCCCGGCACTACGGCGCGAAGACGGTCATCGGGGCCGACAGGGTACCCTACCGGCTGAACAAGGCGCTCGAACTCGGCATGGACCACGTGGTGGACGTAGGGGAGCACGATCTCTCGGAGGCGGTGCGTGAATTTACGGACGGCGTGATGGCCGACGTGGTGATCGTCGGTCCCGGCAGCATCGCGGCAATGGAGACCGGACTGACCTGTGTGGGCAAGGGCGGGATCGTGCTGCTTTTCATGTCCTCGCCGGAGGAGGATGTGCTTGCCTTCAGGCCCTTTGACCTGTACTTTAATGACGTATCGATCGTATGCAGTTATTCCTGCGGTCCTCGCGATACCCGCATGGCGCTGGACCTTATCGAGGCCGGTGTGGTAACTTCCGACCAGGTCGTTACGCACCGCTTTCCTTTATCGGAGACACGGCGGGGCATGGAGGTCACCGCCGCCGCACAGGATTCCCTGAAAGTGTTGATTCACATCAACGAGTGAGCGCCGCGTCAACGCGTATTCCGGCCGGTTGGGCCCATCCGGTCCGTCGAGCCATTCCGGACCGTCCGGCCAAACCGGACCGTCCGTCCAGTCCACTAAGTAGAAGGAGGAGTAGAAATGTCTGACTATGATATCCGGGAGCAACTCCCCGGCAGCAATATACCCTATCTCAAGATCGCCATCGGCATCGTCGTGCTGCTGGTGTTGTACAACTCATACGCTGTAATTGGCGCCGGCGAGCGCGGCGTCGTGTTTAGCAAGTTCGGCGGCGTCCAGGACCGCGTCCTGTCCGAGGGCCTGCAGTTCAAGCTGCCCTTCATCGAAGATGTGATCCCCGTCGACGTCAAGATCAAGAAGTCGGAAACGGCCGCAACGGCCTCCACCAAGGATCTGCAGACCGTCTCATCCACGATCGCGCTGAACTATCACGTGGATCCGGGCGCGGTGAACACGGTGTACCAGGAAATCGGCATCTTCTTCAAGGAGCGGGTCATCGATCCGGCGGTGCAGGAAGCCGTCAAGGCCGTATCCGCCCAGTACACCGCGGAGGAACTGATCACGCGCCGCGCCGATGTCAAGGACGAGATCAAGGAGTCCCTCACGACTCGGCTGATTACCTTCAACATGATCGTGGACGAGTTCAACATCGTCGATTTCGCTTTTTCCCAGACCTTCAACCTGGCGATCGAGGCCAAGCAGACGGCCGAGCAACAGGCCCTGAAGGCCCAGCGCGACCTTGAACGCGTCCGGATCGAGGCCGAGCAGAAAGTAGCGCAAGCCCAGGCCGAAGCCGAGGCGCAGCGCCTGCAGCGCGCCACGATCACGCCGACCCTGCTGCAGTTGCGCGCGATCGAGAAGTGGGACGGCCACTTCCCCCAGGTCATCGGCCAGGCCATGCCCTTCATCGATCTGAAGACGCTGGGACCCCAGACCAGGTAGGTCGGCAGGGACGCGTCGACGCAGACTAGCGACTGGCCGCGCAGGCGTGCGACCTTTGAATACCGCTACATCAACGATCCCCGCAGGCGTAAAGGAGACAGGAGTTCTACATGATCGGTTTGAACAGTCCGGAGTTCACGCGAGCCGTCACCTCGCAGTGGGACGGCGAACGGGGTCCGGACGGGCGCCCCGTTGTGCCTGACAGCATCCTGAAACGGATGGAGAAAGTAACTATTGAGGAAGCGTGGGGCGTCATCGGAGGAAAGGGATATAACTACCAGTTCGCGGGGGACTGGCAGATCCTCCACCCCGATCGCACCCTGGTCGGCCGCGCGGTGACCGGCGTCTACGTGCCCACCCGCCCCGACCTGGAAACGGCCATCCAGGCCGACGGCGCTGAACATGGCTGCATAGGCGGCCAGAACTCCTGGGTGATCGATACGCTCGAACCCAACGACGTGATCGTCATCGACCTTTTCGGAAAGGTCAAGTTCGGCACCTTCGCCGGCGATAATCTCGGCAATTCCATCTATGCCAAGACCGGAACGGGCATGGTCATCGACGGAGGCATCCGGGACCTGCAGCGGCTCTACGAAATCCCTATGGTCTCTTACATCCGCGGGGTCGATCCCACGGCCATAGCGGACGTAACTCTCCTCGGCATCAACGTTCCGGTACGAATCGGCCTCGAAGCCACCTGCGTACCCGGGGACGTCGTCCTCGGCACGCGGGAAGGCGTCATCTTCATTCCGCCGCACCTGGCAGAACAGGTCGTCATCGAATCGGAAGAAACCAGGATGCGGGACGCCTGGGGCCACCAGCAGCTTCGCGACGGCACCTACACGCCCGGCGAGATCGACCGCGAATGGACCGCCGAAATGACGGCCGAATTCGAGGTCTGGCGGCAGCAGCAGACCGAGGACGACTCGTAGCGAAGCGCTATCGTTACGCCGGCAACGTCGCACAGGAAAGCTGGAATCACGGACATCGAATCCCGGACGGTCAGCATTCATATCTGTGTGTACACCGGCCGGGTATTTTGTGTTTGGCAACGATGGGTGGCGTTCTTATATTCGTTTAGAACGGTTCGTATTATTTCTTTCCATATTAAGCAAACTGCCCGATGGCCAGACCCTATTCACCCACCCTGCTCGGATACGTATTGCTGGGACTGCTGAACCAGCTTCCCCGGTCGGGCTACGACGTCCGCCTGGAGATGGAGTCGACGCCCATGGCTCATTTCAGTAGCAGTCCCGGATCGATCTACCCGGCGCTCCAGCTGCTGAAGAAAAACGGTTTTATCGACAGCGAGGTCTTCCATCGCTCCCGGTTGAAGCCGAGGGAAGTGTTTCACCTGACCGAGAAAGGCAAAAAGGCCTTAAACGCGTGGCTGCACAAGCGGCTCGCAGTATCCGATCTGAAGGACAATCTCTCGGAGTTGATGCTCAGGTTCCGGTTCATGGAAGGCATCTCAAGTGATCAGGAATCGCTACGGTTCCTAAAGGATTTCAGGCGCAAGGCCAAGACCTACGCCAGCATTCTCAAGTCACAGACCAGGACACAGGCCGATAGTTCGCTCCATTTCGCCTTCTCACTGCAGCGGGAGATCTCCATGATCCAGATGCATATCGAGTGGGCGGACCAGGCCATGACGGCTTTCGAAGCTTCGGAGCCGAACGGGTCCTAATGCGGCCCGGAACCCGGAAAGGCAAGTGAGATAAATGCGACCGAACAAGCTCAGGAGCATCCTGAACGAGGGCCGGCCCTCCCTGGCCACCCACATACACACGGTCTGGCCCTCCGTGGTCGAACTTGTGGGGCACACCGACCGGTACGACTACGTCGAGTTCGTGGGAGAATACGGTCCCTACGACCTCCATGACCTGGATAACCTGGGCCGCGCCGCCGAACTGCACGACCTCGGCCTGATGATCAAGGTCGACCAGGAGCCGAGAGGGTTCCTCGCGCAACGGGCCATCGGTTCCGGGTTCCAGAGCGTGCTCTTCGCAGACTGCCGGACCCCGGACGAATTCCGCGCCTGCGTGGACATCGTGCGCCCGGATACGCCCGAATCCCGGGGTACCTACGGCGTTGCGACACGAAGGTTCTCATACATGGGATACGGCGGCGGCCGGGAATACGTGGACGCCCTGGACGAGATCGTCGTGGCGGTCATGATCGAGAAGGGACCCGCGGTGGACCACCTGGACGAGATCCTGGAAATCGACGGGATCGACATGATCCAGTGGGGACCGGCCGACTATTCCATGAACGTGGGCAAGATCGGCCAGCGTGAAGCGGTAAAGTCCGTCGAACGCGTGGTCATCGACAAGTCCCTGGCCGCGGGCAGGAACCCCCGCGCCGAAATCAACACCGCGGACGAAGTCCGGTACTACCTCGATCTCGGCGTACGCCACTTCTGCATTGGCACGGACGTGCACGTGCTGCATGGCTACTGGCGGCGTGAAGGCGACGATATGCGCAAGGCGCTGGACGGGTCGTGACGGGCGACCATGACCACGTAGCACCGGCCGAGACCATGATGTCCCGCCCCAACATCCTCTTCGTATTCGACGATCAGCACCGGTACTCCGCCATGGGCACCAGCGGCAACCCCGTCGTGCAAACGCCGAACCTGGACCGGTTCGCGTCCGAGGGCGTGGTGCTGGACCAGGTGTTTTCCAGTTGCCCTATCTGCTCGCCCTACCGCGGCCAGCTTATGACTGGTCGATACTCGCACGTCAACGGCGTCATGGACAACGAGTACCTCCTTCGCCGTGACCAGGTCTTCCTGCCGGCCGTACTCGGAGATCATGACTACCGCACGGCCTACATCGGCAAGTGGCACCTGGGCTACGGTCCTTATGGAGCGGACGGCCGCTACGGCTTCGATTACATGGCCGCCTACGACTGCAATCACGACTATTACGACGTATCCTACTATGAGAACGAACAGGGCCCGATCGACATGGCGGGGTGGGCGCCGGAAACGGAAACCTCGCTGGCGATCGAGTTCATGGAGTATCACGTCCGGGATCACGCCGACCGGCCCCTCGCCCTCGTACTGAGCTGGGGACCGCCCCACTGGCCGTACGATGCGTATCCGGCCGAGTACGACCTGTACGACCCGGAGAAGGTGGATCTACCGCCCAACGTCCCCGAGCAGTTCGCCGCCTTCGCCCGGCGGGAGATCGCCCACTATTACGGCAACGTGACCGCTTTGGACCACCAGTTCGGCCGGTTGGACGACGCGCTGGAACGCCTGGGTATCCGGGACGACACCCTGGTGGTTTTCACCTCTGACCATGGTGACCACCTCAGCAGTCACGGCTACGGAAAGCCCATGGACCGCTGGATGCACCCTTCCTTCCGCGCCTCGAAGGCGACGCCGTACGAGGAATCGATCCATGTTCCCTTCATCGCCCGGCAGCCGGGCCGGATCGCGCCCGGGACGAGGAGCGACGCCCTGGTAAGCAGCGTGGACATGATGCCTACGCTGCTGGGCATGGCCGGCGTGCCGGTGCCCGCAGGTGTGCAGGGCACGGATCAGTCGCACGTGCTGACCGGAACGACGGGACCGCGCAGCGATTCGGTCTATCTGCAGATCCTCGGACCCGGCTGGCCGCACCGGGGCGAGTGGGTCGGCTTCTGGCGCGGGATCCGGACGGACCGATGGGTCTACGCGCGCTGGCACAACAATCAACGGGACACGCTGCTCTTCGACCGGCAGGACGATCCTTTCGAGATGAATAACTTGGCCGGCGATCCGGATTTTCGGGAGATTCAGGACGAATGTGAAGCGCGGCTACAGCGATGGATGGCGGAAACCGGCGATCCCTTCGACACCGGGTCCCGCGACCCGGAGACGGGCATGCTGCGGCTCGGGCAGCGGTTCAATCACGAAATGTACGATAGAGGGGAACAGGCTAGATGACGATTTCCTGCTGCACCTGGGCTTTGGAGGGACCGGAAGCGGACGCCTTGACCGCGATCGCGCAGGTGGGACTGCGCCACATCGACCACCGCCCTTATGATTTCAGGTCCGCCGAATCCCGCCGCCTTATTTCGGACCTCGAACTCACGCCCGCGTGCATGGCGACGGGTTTCGGCATGCCGGAAGGTGCGGCGCTCGACGCGGCCGACGTCGGCGCACGCGACGCGGCCATCGAACACATCAGGCGTGCCCTCGAATACGCCCACGAGA